>NZ_JBTEYL010000014.1:0-120656 GCF_054330215.1 Pseudomonas sp. Ma2-10
CCGTCTTCGAGGCCGAGGACGCTGGTGCCTTTGATGCTGTCGGGGATGACGCTGACGCTCAGGGCTTCCAGCGAGTCGAAGCCGAGGCTATTGAGCATGGCTTGTTCGTCGCCGGCGCGCGGGCCGATGTGGCGGGCGATGAATTCGTTGGCGGTGGTCACATTTACAGAAACAGGAAGTACTTGAGTCATGTCGGCGCTCCTCAGGCTTCGGCGTTGGCTTTGATCAGACGGTCGTAAGCGTCTTGATCCAGCAGTTTGGCGACAGCCGATGCATCGGTTGGCTGGAAGCGGAAGAACCAGCCTTCGCCCAACGGGTCTTCGTTGACCAATTCAGGGCGGCTGTCCAGCGCCGGGTTCACTTCCAGCACGTCACCGTCCAGCGGCATGTACACGCCGCTGGCGGCTTTTACCGATTCCACGGTGGCGGCTTCGGCGCCTTTGTCGTAGGACTGCAGCTCAGGCAGTTGTACGAAAACCACGTCGCCGAGGGCGTTCTGTGCGAAAGCAGTGATGCCGACTGTGACGCTGCCGTCAGCTTCGGTACGCAGCCATTCGTGATCTTCAGTAAAACGCAACTCGCTCATGGAAACTCCTAAGGGGGCCAGACTCGTCTGGTGGACGCGATTGAATGCGTGGGCAAAAGCCCTGTTTTATAAGCGGTTACTAAGCAAAATCGCGGCCAATGTTATTAAATCGTTATAAATCAATAACTTGAATGGCTTTAACAGGTGCAAGGATTTGCTGGCCGTAGCGAAATCGCTACAGCATGAGGTGGAGAAAAAAGCCTAAGTGGATCAAAGCCTTGCACAGCGGTGATCGGAAGAGAGTGTATCGATATCGTTCCGCTGTAGCGCTTTCAGTACAGATGGAGGTCGCTTTTGAATTGAGTCAATGATCGTTCCCTCGCAGACGTGGGAGCGATCAAGCTTCAGGGCTTGTTGGGAATGCCGTATTTGCGCAATCGATGGGCAATCGCCGTGTGAGAGGTTTGCAAACGGCTGGCCAGTTGGCGGGTCGAGGGATAGCTGACGTAGAGTTTTTCCAGCAGGGTTTTTTCGAATGCTTCCATCGCCTGTTCGAGGCTGTCGACGTCGTTGTCACTCTGACGCGCCACAGATGTGCCGGCGATATCGAGGTCGCCAATGTCGACCAGGCTGCTTTCGCAAATGGCGGCGGCGCGGAAGATCACGTTCTGCAGTTGCCGCACGTTGCCCGGCCAGCGATTGCCCAGCAGTGCCGGATAGGTGCCGGGCGCCAGGCGACAGACCGGGCGCTGGATCTGCGCGCAGGCCTGCTGCATGAAGTAGCGCGCCAGCAGCAGGATGTCCTGGCCGCGTTCGCGCAGCGGCGGGACTTCGACATTGAGGACGTTGAGGCGATAGAACAAATCTTCGCGGAATGACCCTTCACTGACCATTTTTTCCAGATCGCGGTGCGTGGCGCTGAGGATCCGCACATTGACCTTCACCTCACGATCCCCGCCCACCCGACGGAAGCTGCCGTCGTTCAAGAAGCGCAGTAACTTGGCCTGCAAGTACGGCGACATCTCGCCGATCTCATCGAGAAACACCGTGCCCTGGTTGGCCAGCTCCATCAGCCCCGGTTTGCCGCCCCTTTGTGCGCCGGTGAAAGCGCCGGGGGCGTAGCCGAACAGTTCGCTTTCGGCGAGGTTCTCCGGCAATGCCGCGCAGTTTAGCGCCAAAAATGGCGAACTGTGTCGAGCGCTGATGGCGTGGCAGGCACGCGCCACCAGTTCTTTGCCGGTGCCGGTTTCGCCCTGGATCAGCAACGGCGCATCAAGGGCGGCAACGCGCTGGGCGCGGGCCTTGAGGGTCCGAATCGCCGGGGACTCACCCAGCAGCGCATCGAAACCTTCGGCATGATCGTGGTGCAGCGCCGAGAGGCGTTCGCCGATACGGTTGGGTTGATACAGGGTCAGCAGGGCGCCGGCGTCGGTAATCGGTGTGGCGTCCAACAGTAACGTCTGGCCGTTGACGGTGACTTCCCGCAGCGGCAGGCGGAAGCCGTTTTCCAGCAGGGCTTCGAGCAGTGCCGGGTCGGTGAACAGATCGGCGATGCTTTCGCCGTCAGGCTCGCGACCGTACAACGCAATCAGTGCCGGGTTGGCCAGCAGCACCTTGCCGACGCTGTCCAGCGCCAGGACCGGATCCGTCATGGCCGCGAGCAACGCATCAAGCTGCAAGTGCCGACGCTGACCAGGAAGAATGTCGACCACCGTCACCGCTTGCACGCCGCGCACGCTGAACAACGCATCGCGCAGCTCTTCGAGGACTTGCGGGCTCAAGGTCGGGGCGTCGATGTAGACGTTGGGCGGGACCATTTCCACCGCATCCAGATTGAGATTGCGCCCACCGAGCAGGGCCAGGACTTCCTGGGTAATGCCGACGCGGTCGATGAAGCTGACGTGGATACGCATGGGGCGGTTTTTGGTTCTGGAAGGCAGAGGGTGGCAAGTATGCCTTGGAGGAGGGTAGGAGGTGAAATCGGCAACCGGGATCGCCTGAAAAGATCACCGCTTTTGGCAGCGCCTGCAGGGGTACGCGCAGGGCGCAGGCGCTGCCAAAGGCGGCGATCTTTTGACCTTATACGCTTTATTCGAGGTGTTCGGGTTTCACCGGGTCGCCGGATTTTACCTCCAGCTGCGCCCGCACATCCTCGAACATGGCGTCGTAGGTCTTGTGCATTGAGGCGATGCTGGCTTCTTTGGGGAGGCCATATTTGTGGGCAATGTCCATGGCGTGCCGGGCGAAATCAAACGCCTGGTCCTTGGGCAGGAAAAATTCCTCCTGCATGTCCTTGCCCTCGATGCTGCCATGCATCTTGAACAACATTCCTTTGCCTTCCTTGGGGTCCTGGCCGACTTCATAGTCGATGCACAAGTTGTAGCTGTAATCGTCCTTGTTCAACGCATGACGCTCAATGTGCAGGTGACCCGGTTCAAACGTGGCCATAAACATCTCTCCTTCGAAGGCATTGGAGAACGGCAGACCCTTGGCCTGCCGCTGAGTTTCATTTAGCGGTAAGTAATGCCGGGTGTCGCCGTGCTGATGCGGGTGCCGGCCTTGCCCTGGACGATCGCTTGGATGTCCGAGAGTGAACCGATGACCGCGACTTTGCCAGTATTGCGCGCGAACTCGCAGGCAGCCTGGACCTTCGGCCCCATGGAACCTTCGGCAAAGCCGAGTTTTTCCAGGTCGTCCGGGTGGGCCTGGGCGATGGCTTTCTGGGTCGGTTTGCCGAAGTCGATGAACGCCGCGCTGACGTCAGTGGCGATCACCAACAGATCGCTTTCCAGCTGCTCGGCCAGCAGCGCCGAGCACAGATCTTTGTCGATCACCGCTTCGACGCCTTCGAGTTTGCCGCTGGCGCCGTACAGGGTCGGGATGCCGCCACCGCCGGCACAGATCACGATGCTGCCTTTATCCAGCAGCCACTTGATCGGGCGAATTTCGAAGATGCGTTTGGGCCGTGGGCTGGCGACCACGCGGCGATATTTGTCGCCGTCCGGGGCAATTGCCCAGCCTTTTTCAGCGGCGAGTTTTTCCGCTTCCGCTTTCAAGTACACCGGGCCGATGGGTTTGGTCGGGTTCTGGAACGCCGGGTCCTTGGCATCGACTTCAACTTGGGTCAGCAAGGTGGCAAACGGCACTTCGAAGTCCAGCAGGTTGCCCAGTTCCTGTTCGATGATGTAACCGATCATGCCTTCGGTTTCGGCACCGAGCACGTCCAGCGGATAAGGCGACACCGGGGTGTAGGCCGCCGCTTGCAGCGACAGTAGCCCGACTTGCGGGCCATTGCCGTGGGCGATGACCAGTTGGTTGCCGGGGTAGATTTTGGCGATCTGTTCGGTGGCGACGCGGATGTTGGCGCGTTGATTGTCCGCGGTCATGGGTTCACCACGGCGGAGCAGGGCGTTACCGCCCAGAGCAACGACGATACGCATAATGCAGTCCTTTCAGAGTTCGGTGACCCCCGCAGAAGCAGCCTTCGACAGCTCCTGCGGGGGCAGGTCATGAACCTGTGTTTGGCTGTTAGATATCCGCCAACGCCGACACCAGGATCGCCTTGATGGTGTGCATGCGGTTTTCCGCTTGCTCGAAGGCGATGTTGGCCGGCGATTCAAAGACTTCTTCAGTCACTTCAACGCCACCGGCCAGGTGCGGATAGCGCGCGGCGATGTCTTTGCCGACCTTGGTTTCGCTGTTGTGGAATGCCGGCAGGCAGTGCATGAATTTCACGCGCGGGTTGCCCGAGGCTTTCATCATTTTGGCATTGACCTGGTATGGCAGCAGTTGCTCGATGCGCTCGTCCCACGCTTCCACGGGCTCACCCATCGACACCCAAATATCGGTGTGGATGAAGTCCACGTCCTTGACCGCTTCTTTCGGGTCTTCGGTGATGGTGATGCGCGCGCCGCTTTCTTCGCCGAAGGCTTTGCACTGGGCGATGAAGTCCGCATGTGGCCACAGGGCTTTCGGTGCGGCGATGCGCACGTCCATGCCCAGTTTGGCGCCGATCATCAGCAGCGAGTTGCCCATGTTGTAACGCGCATCGCCCAGGTAGGCGTAGCTGATGTCATGCATCGGCTTGTCGCTGTGCTCGCGCATGGTCAGCACGTCGGCGATCATTTGCGTCGGGTGGAATTCAGCGGTCAGGCCGTTGAATACCGGCACGCCAGCGAACTTGGCCAGCTCTTCGACGATTTCCTGTTCAAAGCCACGGTATTCGATAGCGTCAAACATCCGGCCCAGCACGCGGGCGGTGTCTTTCATGCTTTCTTTGTGGCCGATCTGCGACGACACCGGGTCGATGTAGGTGACGTGGGCGCCCTGGTCGTGGGCCGCGACTTCGAAGGCGCAACGGGTGCGGGTCGAGGTTTTTTCGAAGATCAGCGCAATGTTCTTGCCTTGCAGGTGTGGACGCTCGGTGCCGGTGTACTTGGCGCGTTTGAGGTCCCGGGACAGGTCGATCAGGTAGTTGAGCTCGCGAGTGGTGTGGTGCATCAAGCTCAGCAAGCTGCGGTTGCGCATATTAAAAGCCATGGTGGATCTCCTTGGGTTTCGGTTATCCCCCGACCTCACGCTTTATAAGGGTGAGGTCGGGTACACAAATTAATAATCGATGGGGTCGCGAATGATCGGGCAAGTCATGCAATGGCCGCCGCCACGGCCGCGACCGAGTTCACTGGCGCTGATGGTGATCACTTCCACGCCTGCTTTGCGCAGCAGGGTGTTGGTGTAGGTGTTGCGGTCGTAACCGATCACCACGCCCGGTTCCAGGGCCACCACGTTGTTGCCGTCATCCCACTGCTCGCGTTCGGCGGCGAAGCTGTTGCCGCCGGTTTCCACTACGCGCAGGGTCTTGAGATTGAGGGCCGCGGCCACGGTGTCGAGGAAGTTGGTTTCTTCGCGACGGATGTCGATGCCGCCCGGTTTGCTTTCGTCAGGGCGCAGGGTGAAGGCGACGATCTGATTGACCACCTCCGGGAAAATCGTCACGAGGTCGCGGTCGCAGAAGCTGAACACGGTGTCCAGGTGCATCGCGGCGCGGGACTTCGGCAGGCCTGCAACAATCACTCGCTCAACGGCTTTGTGCTTGAACAGGCTCAGCGCCAGTTGACCGATGGCCTGACGGGACGAACGCTCGCCCATGCCGATCAACACCACGCCATTGCCGATCGGCATGACGTCGCCGCCTTCAAGGGTGGCGTTGCCGTGTGCCTGATCCGGGTCGCCGTACCAGACCTGGAAGTCGGCGTTGGTGAACTCGGGGTGAAATTTGTAGATGGCGCTGGCCAGCAGGGTTTCCTGACGGCGCGCCGGCCAATGCATTGGGTTCAGGGTCACACCACCGTAGATCCAGCAGGTGGTGTCGCGGGTGAACTGGGTGTTGGGCAGCGGCGGCAGAATGAAGCTCGAATGCCCGAGGAAGTCGCGGAACATCTCGAGGGTCTTGCCACCGAAACTGGTCGGCAGGTCATCGGCCGACACGCCGCCAATCAGGAACTCGGCGATCTTGCGCGGTTCCAGGCTGCGCAGCCACGAGCCGACTTCGTTGACCAGGCCCAGGCCCACCATGTTGGCGGTGATCTTGCGGTCTAGAATCCAGTCCAGCGCCTCGGGGATCGCGACGATGTCGGTCAGCAGGTTGTGCATCTCCAGCACATCGACGTTGCGTTCGCGCATTTTGGTGACGAAATCGAAATGGTCACGCTTGGCCTGGGCGACCCACAGCACGTCATCGAACAGCAGTTCATCGCAGTTGTTCGGGGTCAGCCGCTGGTGGGCCAGGCCAGGGGAGCAAACCATGACTTTGCGCAGTTTGCCGGCTTCGGAATGTACGCCGTACTTAACTTTTTCGGTGGTCATTACAGTGATCCTCCAGATAACAAATCAATCAGGTGTTACAGGGTCAGGAATCCGTCATACAGCCCGTAGGCAGCCACCAAGGCGCCGACGACTACGGCCGCGAAAATCAGCTTCTCGACATTAGTGAAAACCGGTTTGCCGACTTCCATCTTGGCCTTGGCGAACAGGATCGCGCCGGGGGCGTAGAGCAAAGCGGAAAGCAGCAGGTATTTGATGCCACCGGCGTACAGCAGCCAGACCGCGTAGATCACGGCGATGCCGCCGATGATCAGGTCTTTCTTACGTTGGGCCAGGGCGTTTTCGTAACTCTCGCCGCGCACCGCCAGCAGCAGCGCATAGGCCGCCGACCACAGATACGGCACCAGGATCATCGAGGTGGCGAGGTAGATCAGTGACAGGTAAGTGCTGGCCGAGAACAGGGTAATGATCAGGAATACCTGGACCATCGCGTTGGTCAGCCACAGGGCATTGACCGGCACGTGGTTGGCATTTTCCTTACGCAGGAACGCCGGCATGGTGTGGTCCTTGGCAGCGGCGAACATGATCTCCGCACACAGCAGCACCCAGGACAGCAACGCGCCGAGCAACGAGATGATCAGACCGACGCTGATCAGCACCGCGCCCCAGTGACCGACCACATGTTCCAGCACCGCCGCCATCGACGGGTTCTGCAACTTGGCCAGTTCCGGTTGGGTCATGATCCCCAGGGACAAGACGTTCACCAACACCAGGAACAGCAGCACCGTGATAAAACCGATCATGGTGGCTTTACCGACGTCGCTGCGTTTTTCCGCCCGGGCCGAGAAGATGCTCGCGCCTTCGATGCCGATGAACACCCAGACGGTGACCAGCATCATGTTGCGCACCTGGTTCATCACGCTGCCCAGGCTGGTATTCTTGGTGCCCCAGATGTCAGCGGTGAAGATGTCCAGTTTGAAGGCGAACACGGCGATCAATACAAACAGCACCAGCGGCACGACTTTGGCAACGGTGGTCACCAGGTTGATGAACGCTGCTTCCTTGATCCCGCGCAGCACCAGGAAGTGCACGGCCCAGAGCAGCACCGACGCGCCGATCACCGCCGCAGGAGTATTTCCCTCTCCAAATATCGGGAAGAAGTAACCCAGGGTGCTGAACAGCAACACGAAGTAGCCGACGTTGCCCAGCCAGGCACTGATCCAGTAACCCCAGGCTGAAGAGAACCCCATGTAGTCGCCGAAACCAGCCTTGGCATAGGCGTAGACCCCGCCGTCCAGGTTCGGTTTGCGGTTGGCGAGGGTCTGGAACACGAACGCGAGGGTCAGCATGCCAACAGCCGTAATGGCCCAACCAATTAACACGGCGCCGACGTCAGCGCTGGCCGCCATGTTTTGCGGCAGGGAAAAAATCCCGCCACCAATCATTGAACCAACTACTAACGCTACAAGTGCGCCGAGTTTCAGTTTTTTTGGGGATTCAGACATTGCATGACTCCAATGCAGGAGAAGAGAGACAACAGATTAAATCTGTTAACTGTTCAGTCAGCTGACATAGATCAGTACATGGGCACATTCCATTGTTAATGAAAGACTTATGAACTTTTCATGCGCATAACTGTATTGCTGGAAAGCCCGGTTCAGAGGGCTCTGGCGGAACAAACAGGCACAATGCGTAGCGCATCGAGTTTTTGCAGTCCGTTCGTTTTCTCGTTTTTGCAAATGACGACGTGTGTTTTCAGTGCAGAAGAGGATTATTACGATGGGTGCACAAAATTACTGTACACCGATGGCTATAGATTTATCGGTTATCAATAAAAAAACTCAGTAAGCGCTTATTAATAAACGTTAATGCGCTTTATCTATTTAGTTAAAACACAACCCTGTGACGAATGTGCGGCAATAGTCGCTTTCACCGTGTGGGGGAAAGCGAGCGCGCAGGATGTCGCCATCGACACAACGCTACGCCTGAGCGCGTTGATCGCCCTGGCGTTTGTGTTCCGGCCTGCTCGCGAACGCTATTTGAAGATCACCACCACTGTGCGCGGTGGGAACCCAATTCCGAAGCCGCAATGGCCCACTGCAACGGCGTCCCGGTGATCTTCAGCGGTACGTGTAACCGATGCGCCGGCCCCCAGGGTGTCTGTTCGACCAACAAACCTTGATCGTTTTCATCCTCCGCCCGCAACGGCTCATCCGTCCCGCGTCCGTGTTCAATCAACAACTTCGCCGTCCGCGCCAACGACAATCGTGCCGATCCGCCGCGCCCCAACAGCGTGATCGCCGCGGCCGCCATCAAATACCCGGTGGAGTGATCCAGCGCCTGCACCGGCAAGGGTGTCGGTTTGTTGGCTTGCTTGTACTGTTGACCGGCCTCGGCGATCCCGCAGCTCATTTGCACCAGGCTGTCGAAACCCCGACGGTTCTGCCACGGGCCGCTCCAGCCGTAGGCGTTGAGGCTGACGTCTAGCAGGCCGGGGGCCAGTCGCTCGCGGTCGGCTGCGCCGTAACCCAGCCGCGCCAACGCATCGGCGCGGTAGCCGTGAAGCAGAATGTCGGCGTCCTTGAGCAAACTCTCGAACACCGCGCGATCAGTCTTGTCGTGCAAATCCAGGCGTGCGCAGCGTTTGCCGAGGGTGACCTCCGGGACGACACCGGGCTCGTTCCAGGTCGGTGGATCGATGCGCAACACATCGGCGCCGAGGCCGGCGAGAAAGCGGCTGGCGATCGGGCCGGCGAGTACACGGGTCAGATCCAGCACCTTGATCCCGGCCAGCGGTCGCGCCACCGAGCCTTGCCACGGTGTTGTGTTTTGGCGGCTGCCGGCGGTGAATTGAATCAATGGCTCGGCGTTCACCGCGATGCCCTGGGGATGGGCCTGCCATTGCGCCCACGTGTGCATTTGGGCGGCGCAACCACCGGCCTCGATCACGGCGTGTTCCAGATCGGTTTTGGCCCATACCGCTACTTTGCTCTGCATGGCGGTGCGGTCGGCACAGGCGCCGAGCACGCGTTCAGCGGCAACGCGGTGATGCGGGGCGTTGGTGTGCAGGCGAATCCAGCCGTCGGTGGTCGCATAGTCACCGGCCACCGGGTCCCACAGCGGCGGCACGCTCCAGCCCTGCGGGCGAATCGAGGTGGCGAACCAGAACGAAGCCAGGCGACGGTCGACTTCAAGGCTGGGCAAACGACCGGTTTGCTGGTGCAGCAACTCGCTGACCGCCTGGCCGGCCGCGGCAATGCTGGCGCAGGCCAGGTCAGTCACGGCAAACACCGAGGGCAGGGCGCCGCTCGATGTGAAAGGGATGGGGGTGCGCGGCAAGCCGAGTGCTGCTTGAATGGACGTGAATAAATCAGTCATCGAAGGCCTCCGGAAAGAGGGTTCGATCATAGATCAAATCAGCTGACAGGCCAGATGAAATTCCCCCTGTGGGAGCGGGCATGCTCGCACGGGGGGGTGGTGGTGCTCCATTAAACGCGGAACTGATCCATCAGTGTCATCTGCTGGGTTGCCAGGGCATTGAGCTGGCTGCTGATCTGCGCCGATTCGGTGGCCTGGCCGGTCAGGGTTTCGGTGACGGTACGAATCGCCGAGACGTTGCGATTGACCTCCTCGGCCACGGCGCTTTGCTGTTCGGCGGCGCTGGCGATTTGCAGGTTCATGTCGCTGATGACCGTCACCGCGTCGCTGATTTTGCTCAACGCCTGCACCGCTTGCTGGATCTGTCCGGCGTTGCTGTGGGCCTGGGTCTGGCTCGAGTGCATGGTGGCAACCACGCCGCGAGTACCGGTCTGGATGCGTTCGATCACGATGCGAATTTCTTCCACCGAATCCTGTGTGCGTTTGGCCAGGTTGCGCACTTCATCAGCGACCACCGCAAACCCGCGACCGCTCTCGCCGGCACGCGCAGCCTCAATCGCCGCGTTGAGCGCGAGCAGGTTGGTTTGCTCGGCGATGCTGCGGATCACTTCCAGCACCGAGCCGATCTGCTCGCTGTTGACTGCCAACGCTTCGACTTCGGTCACCGCCTTACTGACTTCGTCGGCCAGTTGATTGATGTCGCGGGTACTGCGTTCAATGATCTGCAGGCCGTCGCGGGCTGACTGGTCGGCACCCTTGGCCGCGTTCGCTGCGTTCGAGGCACTGTTGGCGACGTCGTGGGCGGTGGCGCTCATTTCGTTGGACGCGGTGGCGACCTGGTCGATTTCGCGGAACTGCACCTGCATGCCTTCACTGGTCTGGCGGGCGATTTCCGAAGACTGGTCGGCTGTGCCGCGCGCATCAGTGATGCTTTGTTTGATCTGCGCGATGGTCGGTTGCAGCTTGTCGAGGAAGCGGTTGAACCAGCTCACCAGTTCGCCCAGCTCGTCTTTCTTGCTGTAGTGCAGACGCTGCGTCAGGTCGCCGTCGCCGCTGGCAATCGCCTTGAGCATCTGGGCCACGCTGTTGATCGGCCGGGTCACGCCGGACGCCGTCAGCCAGATCAGCAACAGTCCGACCAGGCCGGCAATCACTGCCATCAAAACGGCTTTGATCGTGCCGCTTTGCTGGGCGTCATCAAGTACGGTCTGCAACTTGACCGAGTCGGCCAGCAGCACCTGTTTCGGCAGGTCGATCACCACGCCCCAGGCATTGGACTCGGCAATCGGACTGACCGGGTACACCGCACGGATAAGGTCGCCTTGTTCGAGAATCTTCGGTGTACCCCCGCTGAGCAATTGCAGGACCTCCTTACCGTCCGCGCCCAGGGTGTCGCCGATGCTTTTGCCGACCTTGCTCGCGTCCACGCTGTAACCCGCGAGCACGCCGCTGCCGGAGACGATCAGCATGTGCCCGGCGCTGTTGAACAGGTCACGTTGGGAGTCGACCGCCGCTGCTTGCAGCGCGTCGAGGGCGATGTCCACCCCGACCACCCCGATGGATTTGCCATCGACCAGCAGCGGTACGGAAATGGTGGTCATCAGCATTTCCTTGCCGGCGACGGTGTCGGCATAGGGGTCGAGCAGACAGGTGCGTTTGCTGTCGCGAGGGCAGGTGTACCAACTGTTATAGGGGGTGCCGCTGAGGCTCAAGGTGGTTTTGGTCATGTCGTCTTCGACCATGATCGTATTGATCCCGGCACCGCCGGCACGGCTCCAGTAGCTGGCGAAACGACCGACTTCGTTGGATTGGCGAGCGGCATCGTTGGCGAACTCGCTGTCCTTGCCGTCGAGGCCATTGGGTTCGAATGCCAGCCAAATGCCGAGCACCTTGCTGTTGCGCTCGAAGGCGGTTTTCAGGCGCTGGTTCAATTCTTCACGCAGGACGCCGGCGTCAAGGGCGCGCTTGCTCGCCATGGTGCGCATGTCCTTGATCTGATCAGCCAGGGCGGTCACCACCAGCAGGCTTTCACCGAAGGTCTTCTGCACCCGCACCGCTTGCTCGGCGGCCTTGGCCTGGAGCAGGTTCTGCACGCTGGCGGTGAGCATCTTGCTGCTGGAGGCACTGACCAGTTCATCGTTCTGATCGGTCTGGTAGATGTTCATGCCAACAATCAACGCGACCACGCCAAGCAGGCACAGACCGGACAGCAGGACGATTTTCAAGCGGATGGAGAGAGCGTCGATCATAAGGCGAACTCGCGAATGGATGAGGTGTTGGCTGTGAGTCGGGATCGACCCGGTTCGCCAAGTCCATTCAGCGCCATTTAATGCACATCGGCGTGGGTGCAGGTTGCATGAACGCGAAGCCGACGAACGGTAGTAAGTGACCGTTTGCGCAGGGAAATGCCCTGAAAATGGCAGAAATTCAGGAGATTTTCAGCGGCGATTCCGGCCGCGACCAGATCCACAGATTGCCGAGGCCCATGCCGGCAATCGCCAGAAAAATCGGCCAGCCAGGATCGAGCATCGTCAGCATCAACCCGGCGCACAGCAGCATGCTGACAGAGGCACTGACCTTGGCTCGCCGGGCGATGATTTTGCCGTTGCGCCAGTTGCGCAGGATGGCGCCGAACAGCCGATGGTTTTCCAGCCAGGCACTCAAGCGCGGCGAACTCTTGGTGGCGGCCCAGGCGGCCAGCAGGATGAACTCGGTGGTCGGCAGACCCGGTACGACGATGGCGATCAGGCCGATGCCCAAGCTGATGTAGGCCAGGAGACCGAAGAGGATTCGGGTGAGTTTCGAGGCGGTTGGATGAGGCATGGGGCTCATTGGCGCATGGTCAGCAAAGACCCCTTGTGGGAGCAGGCTTCGTTCCGTCAGGCGAGCGCTGGGGTGTAAGCCTGTTCCAGCAATACGGTGAAGCGGTTGAACGCGTCGATAGCGCCTTTATCCAACCCGGCTTCGTCTTGTGCGCTGAGTTCCAGCCCGTCGAGGGTTTTGACGAAGCGCTTCCAACCTTCAGCGCGGCCACCGGTCGGTTCCCCGAGATGACGAGCGCCGAAGGTTTCGCTTAACCCAAGACCCACAGCACGCTTGATCAAAAACGCCGCGCCAAGTTTCGAACCTTCTGATACGAACAGCCAACCCAGCGCCTCGGCTTTGGTTGGGTTCTTCACCGCACCGGCGACGGGTGCTGGAATTTCAGCTTCCAGGTCCGCCAGATCAGCCTTGGCCGCTTCAGCACGGCAGCGAGCTGCCAGGTCCGGGACGATGGCGGTCAATTCGGCATCGTTGTACAGCGACACCAGTTCCGACTGAAACAAATATTGAGCCACCACGAAGCGCGCGAAGTTGGCCTGGGTTTCAAACGGTGCGTGGGCTTTGACCAAGGCATCAAGCTGGGTGTGAGGCTCGTGTGTGATCTGGTTCAAACGTTGCGAACGCAGAGCAGGGCGTTGAGCAGTGTCCTGAGTGGTCATGAGAAATCCTTGAGAAAAAGTGGCGTTTGGTAACGAGACGAACAAGAAGGCGCCTGACAGTAAAAAAACTCACTGCACCACTTCTCTAGAAGCAGCGCAGAGCGGTGACAGGGTCAGATATCCCAGACCAGATTGACCGCAAAGTTGCGACCCGGTTGGGTCAGGCGATCAAGGTTGGCCGGTTGAGTGACCGAGGCTTCGCCGACGCTGTCGTAACCGCGCACGTCATCCCACTGCCAGTACTTCTTGTTGGTCAGGTTGTACAAACCGGCGTTGACGGTTATGTCGTCGGTCACCTTGTAGAAGCCGGCCAGGTCGAGCACGCCATAGCCCGGGGTCTTGAACTGGGTGCTGGTGCCGTCGGGGGTTTTGAAGCGGGTGCTGTCGACGCGAGTCTTGCGTTTGACCAGTGTCCAGCTCAACAGGGCGCCGTAGTTGTCCTGGTCGTAACCCAGGCCGAACACGCCAGTCAGCGGGTTGATGCTGTTCAGCGGCTGGCCGTTGTCATCGTTACGGCCATACAGGTAGGCCACCGAACCTTGGGTGTAGAGACCGGTCGGCGCGCCGAAGCTGTCGAGATTCAGGCGACCCTTGAGCTCCACGCCTTTGATGGTGGCGTGAGCGATATTGTTGCTCTGGAATGTGGTCTCGGTGTAGCCAGGCGTGATGGCGTTCTCGTCGATGAAGTCGCGGTATTTGTTGTAGAACACCGCCACATCGAAAGTGCCTGCCTCGAACTGGCCGCGCAGGCCGGTTTCATAGCTCTTGCTTTTTTCCGGTTCCAGGTCGGGATTTGGTGCGACCTGATAGCCGCCGGCCAGGTTCTCAAAGCGACCGTACAGCGCCTTGGCGGTCGGTGTGCGGAAGCCTTCTGCGTACTGACCATACCCGGTGTAGTTGTCGTTGAAGCTATAGGTGGTGCCGAATTTTGGCGACAGACGATGCCAAGTCTTGGTGTCGTCGCTCACCACACCGTTGCCGTTTTGGTCGGCGGTGACCAGAAACTCATCCGTGATGTGTGGTTTGAGCTGGGTGTAGTCGTAGCGTGCGCCGGGCAGGAAGGTCCAGTTGCCCCAACTGATCTGATCCTGGGCGAACAAGCTGTAGCTGTTGATGGTTGGGTCCGGGAAATCACTGGCGGGTTTCAGTGTGTCGGCGGCGCTGGCGGCACCGATGACCCGGCACGCGCCGGCCACGGTCAGGCAGGTGCCGCTACCGGTTCGCAGACCAGTGACTTTGTCCTGTTTGATGGTCGTGCCATAAGTGACGCGGTGGTCGGTATCGGCGATGGCAAACGACTTGTCGGCCTGGGCATCGAACACCCATTGGCGATCCTTGTAGGTGGTATCGCGGTGGCGCAGCACGGTGCGCGAGGGCGCGTAGATTTCTTCGGTGCTCTGGTCAGTCTTGGCGATCTGGTAGTTCAACGTCCACTTGATGTGGTCAGCCAGAACGCTGTCCAGGCCGAAGCTGTGCTCCAGACCGAAGCGTTCGCGGGTGACGGTGTCGTTGCCGTTACGGGATTTATAGAAGCCGAAACCGTGTCCTGCGTTGAACGGGCCGCCCACTGCGCTCAGTTGATGGGTGTCGCGGTCATCCTTGTAGTGCTCGTAAGTCAGACCGAAGCGCGCATCGTCGGCGTAGTCCCAGCCCAGTTTGGCCAACACGTTGGTGGTGCGCACGTTCTCGGGGTTGGCCTCGGTGCGGTTCAGGCCGTTGCCGCCGGTTTCGCCGTAGGACTCTGTTTCATGACCATTGCGCTGACTTAAGTGCAGCAGGCCATCGAAGTCGCCGGTGCGACCGGCCACGGTACCGGAGGTCAACCAGCTGTCGTCGGCCGAGCTGTAGCCGGTTTTCAGGCGTGTACCGACATCCTTGCCCGGTTTGATGATGTCGTCCGGGTCCAGCGTGTAGTAGCTGACCGCGCCACCGATGGCGTTGCTGCCGTAGAGCACGGACGCCGGGCCGCGCAGAATCTCGACGCGCTTGATAATCTCGGGGTCGACGTAGTTGCGGTTGGTCTGGGCGTAAGGGCCGTTGAAGAAGCTGTCGGGCACCTGCACACCGTCGACCTGGGTCAGTACACGGTCGCCGTCGATACCGCGGATGTTGTAGCCAGTGAGGCCAGCGCGTTGACCGGCGCCGCCCACCGAAACACCAGGCTCGTAGCGCACCAGATCCTTGATGGTATTGACGTTGTTGCGGTCCAGCTCTTCACGGGTGTGAACGGTGACAGTGTTCGGCACGCTGTCGATGCTTTGCTCCTGGCGAGTGGCGCTGATGGTCACCTGGTCCAGGTTGAGCGCGTTGCTGTTGCTGCGCTTGTGCAGCACGATGTTGTGGGGGCCCAGTTTGCGATAGCGCAGGCGGGTCCCCACCAACAGGCGATCGAGGGCTTCCTCTGGCGACAGCGAACCTCGTACGCCCGGCGAGGCCACGCCTTCAGCCAGTTCTGCCGGCAAGCCGACCTGCCAACCGGTCACGGCGGTAAAGGCATTGAGTGCCGAGACCAACGACTGCTGAGGGATGGCGAACGAGTAATCACCCATGTTGCGGGTCGGTTGCTCTGCAGGGGTGGCGGCGCAGAGCTGCGCGCTGCCGGCCATCAGGATGGCGGCGGTCAGCAGCGACAGTACGCGAGAAGGTGAAGAAGGTTGGCGGGTAAGGCGAGAGGACATCGATAGCGCTCCGTGTCGCACGAATCTTTATAGGTGCTGATAGGCATCTGAGGATGCGAATCAATTGCATTGGCTATAACGAGACGTACGGGGTTTGGCTATCGAGTAAAAATAATTCTCATTTAGTTCAAAATCACCAGCGCCGGAAATTCCTGGAGCCGCGCCGAGGTGATGTGGGCCAGCGAGCGGACCACATCCAACGGCTGGTCGAGGCGGTAATTGCCGGTGACGGCGATGTCGGCCAACTGCTCGTTGTTGTTGATGATCCAGCCTGGATAGTAACGACGCAGCTCCGCCAGCACCTGATTCAGCGGGCAGTTTTCGAACACCAGTCGACCCTGGACCCACGCCAGGTCGGTCGCGGCATCGAGTCTGGCGGGGCGATCGAAACCGTTGGGGCCGATGCGAATGCTTTCTCCGGCGGACAATCGAATTCGCGCGTCGTCGCGGGTCGCTCGCAAGTCGACATCCCCACGCTGCACCTGAACCTGTGCCACGCCGTCCAGATAACGCACTGCAAAGGCGGTGTCCCGAACACTGGCCTTGACCGGCCCGGCGTCGATTTCCAGCGGCTGGCCGCGATTGGCCGCCACCTCGAAAAATGCTTCGCCCTGATACAAACGGGCAACGCGTTGTTGATCGTTGATGGTGCTGGAGAAGGCCGAATTGGTATTGAGCAGGACCTTCGAGCCGTCCTCCAGTTGCAGCCGCTGGCGTTCACCGATCACGGTCAGGTGATCAGCCTGCAGGCGAATTGGCAGATTGCTGAAGCTGAACAAACCGAGGATCAGCACGGCGGCGGTGGCTAAGGGTTTCCAGTGCGGTTGCAGGCGCGACAGGACGGTCACTTTCGGTGGCCGTGCAACCAGGCTTTGCGCGCATTGCACCACTTGCGGGCCCTCCCAGATCGCCTGAGCCTTGGCGAACGCTTCGGCATGCGACGGATTGGCGGCCAGCCAGTCGTGAAACTGTCGGGTCTGCTCCTCGCTCGGACTGTCCAGCACGATCAGCCAGTCCAGGGCCTGGTCCATCGCACTTGCGGTGTCCCGTGCCGGGGAGGGCGGAGGGGGGGCGGGGGGAGGCACTGGAAGCGTGTCCGTCACGGTGTTTCCTCGGCAGTGTCTTGGCACTGCTGTTTTTTAGTGAAGCTTGAAAGTGGGGCAAGGGTAGCAAAGCCCGATAGTCAGTGCCGCTCATCCTCATGCTCAGAGAATAAACCTACCGCTTCAGTCTCCGTTTAACCGTTCGGCCACGCCGATGCAGATCGCCATGATCAGTTTCAGCTCCTTTTGCACGGTGCTCAACGACACACTGAGCTTCTCGGCGATCTCCAGATAGCTGTGCCCGTGCAGACGGCTGAGGATGAAAATCTGCTGCTGGCGGGCGCTGAGTTCATTGAGGCTCACGTTCAAGCGCTCAAGCAATTGTTCGGCATGGGCGGCGTCCTCGGCACTGCTGGCGGGCGCGGCGACGCTTTCCACCACGTCCAGCGGCACGTCGTCGAGCAGGGTGCGGGACTGAATACGCCGCGCACGCAAATGGTCCAGTGCCAGGTTGCGGGCGGTCTGGAAAACGAACGGCTCAAGGTGATCGATGGCCCGCTCACTGAGCGCCCGGGTCACTCGCAGGTAGGTCTCCTGCAGGAGGTCTTCGGCGGTGCTGTGGTTGTTGACCATCCGCTCCAATGTGCGCAGCAGAGAGATTCGCTGGGCGATGAAGACGTGATTGAAGCGAGATTGACTCACGGGAGAACCTGATCCATTTCGAGCGGATGATAATGCTTATCATCCGCTCGAGTGGTCAAGTATAGATTTGTGAAGGTTTAAGCGCGGCCCAGCAGATAGGTCGCGTAATCGGGGATCCGGTGTTCGTGCGCCTGTTCCATCATCGGGCTGCTGAGCAGGTAGTCGGCGCTGCATTCATTGCAGGCCACCGGAATGTTCCAGACCGCCGCGACTCGCAGCAACGCCTTGATGTCCGGGTCGTGCGGTTGTGGTTCGAACGGGTCCCAGAAGAACACCAGCATGTCGACCCGCTGCTCGGCGATTCGCGCACCGAGTTGCTGGTCGCCACCCAACGGGCCACTGATCATGCTCTCCACAGGCAAATCCAGGCGTTGTTGCAACAACAACCCGGTGGTGCCAGTGGCGACCAGTTCATGCTGTGCGAGCCTGTCTTTCTGCCGCTGGGCCCAGTCCAGCAAAAACACCTTGCAGTGGTCATGGGCAACCAAGGCAATACGCTTGCGCGCTGCCAGGGTCTTTTGCGTAAAGCTGATACCGATCATCGGTTGCTGCTCCTGCTTTTCACGGCGGGTTATTCAGCGTTGCACAGCGCCAGGCAGTTATCGAGCATGCGGTTGGAGAAGCCCCATTCGTTGTCGTACCAGGCCAATACCTTGAGCAGCTTGCCGCTGGATTTGGTGTGGTTGGCGTCAAAGATCGACGACAGCGGGTTGTGGTTGAAGTCGCTGGAGACCAGCGGCAGGGTGTTGTAACCGAGAACCTTAGAGTGTTGGCTGGCTTCTTTGAGCAGCGCATTCACTTCATCGGCCGATGCTTCGCGTTTGAGTTGCACGGTCAGGTCCACCAGCGACACGTTGATCACCGGAACACGCACGGCCATGCCCGTCAGTTTGCCTGCCAGTTCCGGCAGCACCAGGCCCACCGCCTCAGCGGCACCGGTCTTGCTCGGGATCATGTTCTGGGTGGCCGAGCGCGCGCGGTACGGGTCGGTGTGGTAGACGTCGGTCAGGTTCTGGTCGTTGGTGTAGGCGTGGATCGTGGTCATCAGACCGCTTTCGATGCCCAGTTCGCGGTGCAGCACCTGGGCCACTGGGGCCAGGCAGTTGGTGGTGCACGACGCGTTGGAAATAATCTGGTGCGATTGGCGCAGAATGTCGTGGTTAACGCCATACACCACCGTGGCGTCGGCGCCTTTGGCCGGGGCCGAGATGATCACTTTGCGCGCGCCGGCCGTAATATGCGCGGCGGCCTTGTCGCGGTCGGTGAACAAACCGGTGCATTCGAATACGACGTCGATCTTCTCGGCAGCCCAAGGCAGTTCGGCCGGGTTGCGGATGGCGCTGACAGAAATACGGTCGCCGTTGACGGTCAGGCTTTCCTGATCGTGCTGGACATCGGCATCGAACGTGCCGTGAACAGTGTCGTACTTGAGCAGATGAGCGTTCATCGCGCTATCGCCCAGGTCATTGATGGCAACGATCTGCAGATCCTGACGATAACCTTGGGTATACAGTGCGCGCAGAACGTTACGGCCGATTCGGCCAAAACCATTGATTGCGATTCGAAGAGTCATTTAACAGGGCCGCCGTCGTTTTGTTGTTGGAATTACAAGATTATTCGCATAAAAATAGAAAACAAGCCTTTTTAATGGCAATATTTTGTTCAATCTACAACGAGTGACCTGAATCAACTGGTCCGATCGATCAAGAGACCGCCTGTCAGCCCATGGACATCGGCCCTTGATCAGCATAGACAATCAGGTCGCCACATCCGTTAGCCTGGAGTTCTACACATGCATCCCCGCGTCCTTGAGGTCACCGAACGGCTTATCGCCCGCAGCCGTGCAACTCGTGAGGCTTACCTTGCGCTCATTCGCGGCGCCGCCAGCGACGGTCCGATGCGCGGCAAGCTGCAATGCGCCAACTTCGCCCATGGCGTGGCCGGTTGTGACACCGACGACAAGAACAGTCTGCGGATGATGAACGCCGCGAACATTGCGATTGTTTCGTCCTATAACGACATGCTTTCGGCGCACCAGCCGTACGAAGTCTTTCCTGAACAGATCAAAAAAGCCCTGCGCGAAATCGGCTCCGTCGGCCAGTTCGCCGGCGGCACCCCGGCCATGTGCGATGGCGTGACCCAGGGTGAGCCGGGCATGGAACTCAGCCTGCCGAGCCGCGAAGTGATTGCGCTGTCCACCGCCGTGGCGCTGTCCCATAACATGTTCGATGGCGCGCTGATGCTCGGCATCTGCGACAAAATCGTGCCGGGTTTGATGATGGGCGCGCTGCGCTTCGGTCATCTGCCAACGATTTTCGTGCCGGGCGGGCCGATGGTCTCGGGCATTTCCAACAAGCAGAAAGCCGACGTGCGCCAGCGCTATGCCGAAGGCAAGGCCAGCCGCGAAGAGCTGCTGGAATCGGAGATGAAGTCCTACCACAGCCCGGGGACCTGCACCTTTTACGGCACCGCCAACACCAACCAGTTGCTGATGGAAGTCATGGGCCTGCACTTGCCGGGCGCCTCTTTCGTCAACCCGAACACCCCGTTACGTGATGCCCTGACCCGCGAAGCGGCGCATCAAGTCACGCGTCTGACCAAGCAGAGCGGCGATTTCATGCCGATCGGCGAAATCGTCGACGAACGTTCGCTGGTCAACTCCATCGTCGCACTGCACGCCACCGGCGGCTCGACCAACCACACCTTGCACATGCCGGCGATCGCCATGGCGGCGGGCATTCAATTGACCTGGCAGGACATGGCCGACCTCTCCGAGGTGGTGCCGACCCTGAGCCACGTCTACCCGAACGGCAAAGCCGACATCAACCACTTCCAGGCGGCGGGCGGCATGTCGTTCCTGATCCGCGAACTGCTGGAAGCTGGCTTGCTGCACGAAAACGTCAACACGGTGCTGGGCCATGGTCTGAGCCGCTACACCATGGAACCGTTCCTCGAGAACGGCGAACTGGTCTGGCGCGAAGGCCCGATCGAAAGCCTCGACGAAACCATCCTGCGCCCGGTCGCTCGTGCGTTCTCGGCAGAGGGCGGTTTGCGGGTGATGGAAGGCAACCTCGGTCGCGGTGTCATGAAAGTGTCCGCCGTCGCGTTGGAAAACCAGATCGTCGAAGCACCGGCGATGGTGTTCCAGGATCAGCAGGATCTGGCCGATGCGTTCAAGGCCGGTTTGCTGGAGAAGGACTTTGTCGCGGTGATGCGCTTCCAGGGCCCGCGTTCCAACGGCATGCCGGAACTGCACAAGATGACGCCGTTCCTGGGTGTGTTGCAGGATCGCGGCTTCAATGTCGCGCTGGTCACCGACGGGCGCATGTCCGGTGCGTCGGGGAAAATCCCGGCGGCGATTCACGTCAGCCCCGAAGCGTATGTGGGCGGCGCTTTGGCGCGCGTCCAAGAGGGCGATATTATCCGTGTCGATGGCGTCAAAGGCACCTTGGAGCTTAAGGTGAACGCCGAAGAGTTCGCAGCGCGCGAACCTGCCAAAGGCCTGTTGGGCAATAACATTGGCAGCGGTCGCGAACTGTTTGGTTTCATGCGCATGGCCTTCAGCTCCGCAGAGCAGGGCGCCAGCGCCTTTACTTCTGCCCTGGAGACGCTTAATTGAAACTGGCTTTGGTCGGTGATATCGGTGGGACCAACGCACGTTTCGCGTTGTGGAAAAACCAGCAGCTGGAATCGATCCAGGTGCTGGCAACGGCCGACCACGCCAGCCCGGAAGAGGCGATCAGCCTCTACCTGAGCGGGCTTGGCCTGGCGCCGGGTTCGATCGGTTCGGTGTGCCTGTCGGTGGCCGGTCCGGTGAGCAGCGATGAATTCAAGTTCACCAACAATCACTGGCGACTCAGCCGCAAGGGGTTCTGCAAGACCTTGCAGGTGGATCAACTGTTGCTGGTCAACGACTTCTCGGCCATGGCGCTGGGCATGACCCGTTTGCAGCCGGACGAGTTCCGGGTGGTCTGCGAAGGCACGCCGGAACCGTTGCGGCCGGCGGTGGTGATGGGGCCGGGGACGGGCCTCGGGGTTGGCACGTTGCTCGATCTCGGTGAAGGGCGATTTGCCGCGTTGCCGGGGGAGGGCGGTCACGTCGATTTGCCGCTGAGCAGCCTGCGGGAAACTCAACTGTGGCAGCACATCTTCAATGAAATCGGTCATGTCAGCGCTGAAACGGCATTGAGCGGCAGCGGCTTGCCGCGCATCTATCGGGCGATTTGTGCCGTGGACGGTCATGATCCCGTGCTGGACTCCCCCGAGTCGATTACGGCGGCTGCTCTGGCGGGCGATCCGATTGCCCTGGAAGTGCTTGAGCAGTTCTGCTGCTGGCTGGGGCGTGTGGCCGGCAACAACGTGCTGACCACGGGCGGACGGGGCGGCGTGTACATCGTGGGCGGGGTGATTCCGCGGTTCGCCGATTTCTTCATCAATAGCGGCTTTGCCCGGTGCTTTGCCGACAAGGGCTGCATGAGCGATTACTTCAACGGCATCCCGGTGTGGCTGGTGACGGCGCCGTACTCCGGGTTGATGGGGGCCGGGGTCGCATTGGAGCTATCCCGCCCAACCTGAATCCCACCGTAGTTCGCGGTGTTTGTTGGTTCCGCGCTTAAGGCATAATCCGCCCAATTCAAACAACAAGGATGCCGTCCCTGTGAGCTCAGTCAACAAGTCGATTTTGTTGGTCGATGACGATCAAGAGATACGCGAGTTGCTGGACACCTACCTGACCCGCGCCGGTTTCCAGGTTCGGACCACGCCTGATGGTGCTGGCTTCCGTCAGGCGATGAACGAGGCGTCGAGCGATCTGGTCATCCTCGACGTGATGCTGCCGGACGAAGACGGCTTCAGTCTGTGTCGCTGGATCCGTCAGCACCCGCGTCAGGCACAGGTGCCGATCATCATGCTGACGGCCAGCTCCGACGAGACCGACCGCGTCATCGGCCTTGAATTGGGCGCCGACGATTACCTTGGCAAACCCTTCAGCCCGCGTGAACTGCAGGCGCGCATCAAAGCCTTGTTGCGTCGCGCGCAGTTCGGGCAAGAGCGTTCCGGCAGTGAAGTGCTGGTCTTCGATGACTGGCGGCTGGACATGGTCAGCCATCGGCTGTTCCACATCGATGGCGAAGAAGTGATTCTCTCCGGCGCCGATTTCGCGCTGCTGAAACTGTTCCTCGATCACCCCCAGGAAATCCTCGATCGCGACACCATAGGCAACGCTACCCGTGGTCGTGATTTGATGCCGCTGGATCGCATCGTCGACATGGCCGTCAGCCGTTTGCGCCAGCGTCTGCGCGACACCGAAAAACCGCCACGCCTTATCCGTACCGTGCGCGGCAGCGGCTACCAACTGGCCGCCAATGTGGTTGCAAGCAATGGCCATTGAGTTTTTCCGCGAGCTCGCCGCGCGGATTCCCGTGCCGCGCTCATTGCTCGGGCGGATGTTGCTGCTGACGCTGTTGGCGGTGTTGTTCGCCCAGACGCTGTCGAGCGTGATCTGGGTGTCGCAACTGCGCGCCACGCAACTTGAAGGCCTGGTCACCAGCGCTCGTAGCCTCGCTCATTCGATGACGGCCAGCGTCAGTTACTTCCGCTCTCTGCCAGTAGCGTTTCGGCCATTGGTACTCGACCAGTTGCGCAGCATGGGCGGCACCCGTTTTGTGGTGACGCTCAACGACAAACCCTTGGGCATGGAAGTGCTGCCGATCACCCCGCGCAAAGAAGCCGTGCTAAACGCGGTGGACGAAGTGTTGCGCAAGTCCCTGGGCCAGGACACGGATATCTCGGTGACATTCGTCAGCCCCGAAGACCTGCGGATCTTCAACGGAGGCCTGAAACTCGATGAATTGCCGCGTTCCTGGGCGCATTACGCGCTGACCCTGGAACCGGTGAATCCACCGGTATTGGTCACGCAAATCCAGATGGCGCCGGGCGAGTGGCTGTACATCGCCTCGCTGTTGCCTGAGCCCTACACCAGTCTTGAAGAACAAGGCCTGCCGGCGCAGCAAGTCTGGTTTATCGTGCTGACCAGCGGCTTCTTGTTGTTGTTCATTGGCCTGCTGGTGCACTGGCAGAGCCGGCCGCTCAAGCGCTTGGCGCGGGCGGCACGGGACATGTCCCTCGGCGCGGAAGTCGAGCCCGTGGCGGAGGGGGGCGGCAGTGAAGTGGTTGAGGTCGGCCGCGCCTTCAATGCAATGCGCGAACGTATCAGCCGTTACCTGACCGAGCGCAGCCAGTTGTTCAGCGCTATTTCCCATGACCTGCGCACGCCGATTACCCGTTTGCGGTTGCGGGTTGAACTGCTTGAAGACGAAACGCTGCAAGCCAAGTTCGGGCGGGATCTGGATGAGTTGGAGCTGCTGGTCAAAGGCGCGCTGCAATGCGTGAAAGACACCGACATCCACGAAAACATCGAACCGGTGGACCTCAACCATGTACTTGATTGTCTGGTGGAACCGTATCTGGCGCCCAGCGGCAATGGTCGCGTCACCCAGCAAGGGCGTGCGTTGGCGACGTATCCCGGTAAGCCTTTGGCGCTCAAGCGTTGCATCGGCAACCTGATCGACAATGCCTTGAAGTATGGGCAAAAAGCGCATTTGCACATTGATGACGACCCGAGTGCGTTCATCCTGCATGTGGACGATGAAGGACCAGGCGTGTCGGAGCAGCGGATGGAGCAGGTGTTCGAACCGCACTTCCGCCTGGCCGGGCAGCAGCAGGGTTATGGGCTGGGGTTGGGTATTGCGCGAAATATTGCGCATAGCCATGGGGGTGAAGTCAGCCTGCAGAATTTGCGTGAAGGCGGGTTACGGGTGACGTTGCAGCTTCCTCGTTCCGTCGACTGAAAAGATCAAAAGATCTGGTTTTGTCACAAGCCAGTGACATAACTCGCCCCCTTCGTTACAAACCCACCACCGCCCGTTGTTTAGACTGCCCCCAGTCATAACAACAAAAAAGGCACCCCATGGACACCTTCCAACCCGCCTTCGGCAGTTGGCTGAACGCACCTGCCCATCAGCGCTGGCTCGCTGCCGAAGGCCTGCGCCTGCTGGCGTTTGCCAAGGCTTCAAAGCTCGCCGCAGGCTTCGGCAATCTTGATCAAAAAGGCTGCCTGCCGGCCAACGCCCACGCTGAAACCATGAACACCGCGCGCATGACCCACAGTTTCGCCATGGCCCACATCCAGGGTCTGCCGGGTTTCGCCGAGCTGGTGGATCACGGTGTCAAAGCCCTCAGCGGCCCATTGCGTGACGCCGAACACGGTGGCTGGTTTGCTGCCCCCGAGCATCGTGACGGCAACACCGGCAAAGCGGCTTACCTGCACGCCTTCGTCGCGCTGGCCGCCAGTTCTGCGGTCGTCGCTCAGCGTCCTGGCGCGCAGGCCTTGCTCGACGATGCCATCCACATCATCGACGCGCATTTCTGGAGCGAGGAGGAGGGCGCGATGCGCGAATCTTTCAACCGCGACTGGAGTGAAGAGGAAAGCTATCGCGGCGCCAACAGCAACATGCACGCCACCGAAGCGTTTCTCGCATTGGCCGATGTCACCGAAGAGAACCGCTGGCTGTGCCGTGCCCAGCGCATTGTCGAGCGCGTGATCCATGGTTACGCCGTTGCCAACGATTACCGGGTGGTCGAGCATTTCGACCGCGACTGGCAACCCTTGCGCGAATACAACCACGACAACCCGGCTGATGGTTTTCGCCCCTACGGCACCACGCCGGGTCACGGTTTCGAGTGGGCCCGGCTGATGCTGCATCTCGAAGCGGCGCGGGTTAAGGCCGGGATGCTGACGCCGGGCTGGCTCGCCAGCGACGCGCAAAAACTCTTCGACCAAAACTGCCGTCACGGGTGGAATGTCGACGGGGCACCGGGGATTGTCTACACCCTCGACTGGGACAATCGCGCCGTGGTTCGCCATCGCCTGCACTGGACCCATTGCGAAGCCAGCGCCGCCGCCAGTGCGCTGCTTAAACGCACAGGCGATGCGCAATACGAACGCTGGTACCGACTATTTTGGGAATTCTGCGACAACCATTTCATCGACCGTGAACGCGGCAGCTGGCACCACGAACTCAATCCGCAGAACCGCCCGAGCGCCGATATCTGGGCGGGTAAACCCGACCTTTATCACGCCTGGCAAGCCGTGCTGATCCCGCGATTGCCTCTGGCGCCGAGCCTGGCGAGCGCCCTGGCACAGTTATCCCGGAACGCTCCTGTGTAACCATGTGGTGACATTCGAGCGTCCCTTCGTTACCTGCGAAGGGATCACTCCTGTTTAAAATCCTAGGCAGCGCAAGCACCAGACTTGCATGCATAACAACAAGAAAGGTACTACTAGATGAATGCGATTTCTCGCCTCGCTACTGTCATTTCTCTCGCCTCACTGCTTCCCCTGTCTGCGTTCCCGCTGAGTGCACTTGCCGCCGATTCCAAAGGTTCGGTGGAAGTCGTTCACTGGTGGACCTCCGGTGGTGAAAAGGCCGCGGTCGATGTTCTGAAGGCCCAAGTCGAAAAAGACGGCTTTACCTGGAAGGACGGCGCAGTCGCCGGTGGTGGCGGTTCCACAGCCATGACCGTACTTAAAAGCCGCGCCGTCGCCGGTAACCCGCCGGGCGTTGCACAGATCAAGGGACCGGACATCCAGGAGTGGGGCAGCACTGGCCTGCTCAGCACCGATGCCCTGAAAGACGTTGCCAAAACCGAAGGTTGGGATGGCCTGCTGTCGAAGAAAGTCTCCGACACCGTCAAATTCGAAGGTGACTACGTCGCCGTGCCGGTGAATATTCACCGCGTCAACTGGCTGTGGATCAACCCGCAAGTCTTCAAGAAAGCCGGGATCGCAAAAGCCCCGACTACCCTCGAAGAATTCTATGCCGCCGGCGACAAACTGAAAGCCGCCGGCTTCATCGCGCTTGCCCACGGTGGCCAGCCTTGGCAGGACAGCACCGTGTTTGAAGACGTGGTGCTCTCGGTCATGGGCGCTGACGGTTACAAGAAAGCCCTGGTAGACCTGGATCAGAAAACCCTCTCGGGCGCCGAGATGACCAAATCGTTCACCGAGCTGAAAAAAATCACGGGCTACATGGACCCGAACCGCGCCGGTCGTGACTGGAACATCGCGGCCGCCGACGTCATCAACGGCAAGGCCGGTATGCAGATGATGGGCGACTGGGCCAAGAGCGAATGGACCGCCGCCGAGAAAGTAGCGGGCAAGGACTACCAGTGCGTGCCGTTCCCGGGTACCGAAAAAGCCTTCACCTACAACATCGATTCCCTGGCGGTGTTCAAGCTCAAGTCTGATCGAAAAGGCGACATCGCCGCTCAGCAAGACCTGGCCAAGGTCGCGCTGGGTAAAGACTTCCAGAAAGTCTTCAGCATCAACAAAGGCTCGATTCCGGTGCGTACCGACATGCTTAACGACATGAGCGGCCTGGGCTTCGATTCCTGCGCTCAAGCGGCTGCCAAGGATTTCCTTGCCGACGAGAAGACTGGCGGCCTGCAACCGAGCATGGCGCACAACATGGCCACGTCCCTGGCCGTGCAGGGCGCGATCTTCGATGTAGTGACCAACTTCATGAACGACAAGAATGCTGACCCGGTCAAGGCCAGCGCCCAACTGGCATCGGCCGTCAAAGCCGCCCAGTAAGTTCATAAAACGGCGCAGGTGAAACCTGCGTCACACCCCTGATTGTCGCCGCCCTGCATGTGCCCACGCTCATGCGGCGGGCGCGTGCAGTCCCGATTCCACTTCTTCACCTGGATTATCCCGATGAGCTCTGTGGCGGTTTTCAGCAAAGCCTCACCGTTCGACGCACTGCAGCGCTGGCTCCCCAAACTGGTTTTGGCGCCAAGCATGCTGATCGTCCTGGTTGGTTTTTACGGTTACATCATTTGGACATTCGTTCTGTCCTTCACCAATTCCAGCTTCATGCCGAGCTACAAATGGGTCGGCCTGCAGCAATACATCCGCCTGATGGGCAATGATCGTTGGTGGGTCGCGAGCAAAAACCTCGCGGTCTTCGGCGGCATGTTTATCGGCATCAGCCTGGTGTTGGGGGTGTTCCTGGCGGTGCTGCTGGATCAGCGCATTCGCAAGGAAGGCTTCATCCGCACCGTTTACCTGTACCCGATGGCGCTCTCGATGATCGTCACCGGTACCGCGTGGAAATGGCTGCTCAACCCAGGTCTGGGCCTGGACAAGATGCTGCGTGACTGGGGCTGGGAAGGCTTCCGTCTCGACTGGCTGGTGGATCAGGATCGCGTCGTTTACTGCCTGGTGATCGCCGCCGTGTGGCAAGCCTCCGGGTTTGTAATGGCGATGTTCCTCGCCGGCCTGCGTGGTGTCGATCAATCGATCATTCGTGCCGCGCAAGTTGACGGTGCGAGCCTGCCGACCATCTACCTGAAGATCGTTTTGCCGAGCCTGCGCCCGGTGTTCTTCAGCGCCTTCATGATCCTCGCGCACATCGCGATCAAGAGCTTCGACCTGGTGGCGGCAATGACGGCTGGCGGTCCGGGCTACTCCTCCGACCTGCCCGCGATGTTCATGTATTCCTTCACCTTCAGCCGTGGCCAGATGGGCATTGGTTCGGCGAGCGCCATGATGATGCTCGGCGCGATCCTGGCGATTCTGGTGCCGTACCTGTATTCCGAATTGCGAGGCAAACGCCATGAGTAATCAACTCGCAAAACCGGCGATCAGCTTCAGCCGCGTCGCCATCTACGCCACGCTGTTGCTGGCCGCCGCGATCTACCTGATCCCGCTGGTGGTGATGTTGCTGACCAGTTTCAAATCCCCGGAAGACATCCGCACCGGCAACCTGTTGAGCTGGCCGCAAGTGATTGACGGCATCGGCTGGATCAAGGCCTGGGACAGCGTCGGCAGCTACTTCTGGAACTCGGTGAAAATCACCGTGCCGGCAGTGCTGATCTCCACCTTCATTGGTGCAATGAACGGCTACGTGCTGTCGATGTGGCGCTTCCGCGGTTCGCAACTGTTCTTTGGGCTGCTGCTGTTCGGCTGCTTTCTGCCATTCCAGACCGTGCTGCTGCCGGCCTCGTTCACCCTCGGCAAGATTGGCCTGGCGAACACCACCACCGGTCTGGTGCTGGTGCACGTGGTCTACGGCCTGGCGTTCACCACGCTGTTCTTTCGCAACTACTACGTGAGCATTCCGGATGCGCTGGTCAAGGCTGCACGGCTTGATGGCGCGGGCTTCTTCACGATTTTCTGGAAGATCCTGCTGCCGATGTCGATCCCGATCGTGATGGTCTGCCTGATCTGGCAGTTCACTCAAATCTGGAATGACTTCCTGTTCGGCGTGGTCTTCGCCAGTGGAGATGCCCAGCCGATTACCGTGGCCCTGAACAACCTGGTCAACACCAGCACCGGGGCCAAGGAATACAACGTTGATATGGCTGCCGCGATGATCGCCGGGCTGCCGACACTGCTGGTCTACATATTCGCTGGCAAGTATTTCCTGCGTGGGCTGACGTCCGGCGCGGTCAAGGGGTAGAACAATGGCAACTCTCGAATTACGCAACGTCAATAAGACCTATGGCGCCGGTTTGCCGGACACCCTGAAAAACATCGAACTGAAGATCGATGACGGTGAGTTCCTGATCCTGGTTGGCCCGTCGGGCTGCGGTAAATCCACGCTGATGAATTGCATCGCCGGTCTGGAAAACATCAGCGGCGGCGCGATCCTGGTAGACGACGCCGACATCAGCGGCATGAGCCCGAAAGATCGCGACATCGCCATGGTGTTCCAGTCCTACGCGCTGTACCCGACGATGAGCGTGCGCGACAACATCGCGTTCGGCCTGAAAATTCGCAAAATGCCCGCCGCTGAAATCGACGAAGAAGTCGCTCGCGTGGCCAAGCTGTTGCAGATCGAACATTTGCTCGGCCGCAAACCCGGCCAGCTCTCCGGTGGTCAGCAACAGCGCGTGGCAATGGGCCGTGCCCTGGCGCGGCGGCCGAAGATTTACCTGTTCGATGAACCGCTGTCCAACCTCGACGCCAAGCTGCGCGTCGAGATGCGTACCGAAATGAAACTGATGCACCAGCGCCTGAAAACCACCACGGTCTACGTGACCCACGACCAGATCGAAGCGATGACCCTGGGCGACAAAGTGGCGGTGATGAAAGACGGAATCATCCAGCAGTTCGGCACGCCGAAAGACATCTACAACAACCCGGCCAACCTGTTTGTGGCGAGCTTCATCGGTTCGCCGCCGATGAACTTCATCCCCCTGCGTTTGCAGCGCAAGGACGGTCGACTGGTGGCGCTGCTCGATAGTGGTCAGGCACGCTGCGAATTGCCATTGGGTATGCAGGACGCCGGTCTTGAAGACCGCGAAGTGATCCTCGGCATGCGCCCGGAGCAGATCGTGCTGGGGGGCAGCGAGCCGAATGGTTTGCCGGTCATTCGCGCCGAAGTCCAGGTCACCGAGCCAACCGGTCCCGACACGCTGGTGTTCGTCAATCTCAACGAAACCAAAGTCTGCTGCCGTCTGGCGCCAGATGTCGCGCCAGCGGTAGGCGAGACCCTGACCCTGCAATTCGATCCATCGAAAGTGCTGTTGTTCGATGCCAAGACCGGGGAGCGCCTGGGGGTGGCCGGTCAGTCTAAAACCGAGACTCACCGTGCCAATGTGGCGCAGTTCAAGGGCCGTTAAAGAACAAAGTGTGGGAGAAAACCTGCTCCCACAGAGGATCTAGATGTCACCGCGTTAGATAAAAACAGTTAATAACAATAAAACGAGGATGTAGGGATGAAGAAGAAAAACAACGCTCAGCTTATCTGCCAGTTGTCAGCCATTGCGGCAATGATGCTGGCCGGTAGCGTGCACGCGGCTGATGCGTTCAGCGCCGATTCTGAATGGATGACCGGTGATTGGGGTGGCGAGCGGACCAAGCTGATCGAGCAGGGTATCGACATCAAGATGGACTACGTCGGTGAAGTGGGTGGCAACCTCCACGGCGGCTACAACAACGACAAGACTGCGCGTTACGCCGATCAGTTTGGTCTCGGCGTGGCACTGGACCTGCAAAAACTGTGGGGCTGGGATAACACCCAGGCCAAGATCCAGCTCACCAACCGTAATGGTCAGAGCATTTCCAATGACCGTGTGGGTGACCCGCGTGCCGGCACCTTGAGTTCGTCCCAGGAAGTCTACGGCCGTGGTCATATGGTCCGCCTGACCCAGTTGTGGATCAAGCACCAGTTCCTCGACGGAAAACTGGACGTCAAAGCCGGTTACTTCGGCGAAGGCGAGGATTTCAACACCTTCCCTTGCGAGTTCCAGAACCTGGCGTTCTGCGGTTCTCAGGCGGGTAACTGGGCCACCAACATCTGGTACAACTGGCCCGTCATGCAGGCTGCTGTGCGTGTGAAGTACAACATCTCGCCCGAGTTCTATGCGCAGATCGGCGCTTACAACCAGAACCCGTCGCAACTGGAACATGGTAACGGCTTCAAGCTCAGCGGCAGTGGTACGGCGGGCACCGTCTTGCCGGTCGAGTTGGTCTGGCTGCCTAAACCTAACAACCTGCCGGGCGAATACCGTGTCGGTTACTACAAAAGCACGGCCAATGCCGATGACGTCCGCAAAGACGAAAACGGCAATGATGCAGCCACCAGCGGTAACGCCTATCGCAGCCACGATAGCAAACACGGCTACTGGTTCGTGGCGCAGCAACAACTCACGAGCCACAACGGTGACGCGTCCCGCGGTCTGAACATTGCCGCCAACGCCACGTTCCACGACAAGGACACCAACGTCGTCGACAACTACCAGTCGCTGATGTTTGTGTACAAGGGCCCGTTCGATGCACGTCCAAAAGATGACCTGGGGATCGGTTTTGCCCGTATCCATGTCAACGATGACGTGAAGAAAAACGCTGAGCTGATCAACGCCTCCAATGGTGTCAGCGACTACGAAGATCCGCTGTTCTCGCCGCTGCGTAGCACCGAGTACAACTATGAGATCAACTACGGCTTCCACGTTACCAACTGGCTGACTGTGCGTCCTAACCTGCAATACATCACTCACCCAGGCGGCGTCGATGAAGTCGACAACGCGCTGGTCGCCGGCCTGAAAATTCAGTCGGTGTTCTAGCGCTGTTGCGATAAGCTCCTCTCTATGTGCGCATTTTTACGGACAGCCCAGGCTGTCCGCTTTTTTTGGGGCTGCACACCCCGGGTGATATTCAGGACCGTGGCACATGCATGAGCATCCGCTACAACGCTTCTTCAAGTCCTTGCGCGAACGTCCGGTGTTTGCGTGGGAGCGCTATCAGAAGCGCGACGTGCTGGTGATCGACCATCCGCTGTGTCAGGCGGTGTTCAGTCGACAGGGTGCGCAGTTGCTGCACTTCCAGCCAAAGGGCCAGAAGCCCTGGCTCTGGTGCGCGGCGAAGTGGCCTCAGGTCGGCGCGATACGTGGTGGCGTTCCGGTGTGCTGGCCGTGGTATGGCCGTCATCCGAGCGAAAACGCCTGGCCGTCGCATGGCTGGGCACGGCTGATCGACTGGAAACTTCTGGACAGCCGCACTGATGACGATGGCGTGCGTCTGCACTGGCAACTTCAGTTGTGCGACTGGCAAGTGGACCTGCACGCGCACTTGGGCGAACGCATGGATTTACGTCTGAGTACCGAGCATCAGGACAGCCTGCCGTGCCAATTGAGTCAGGCGTTGCATGCGTATTGGCGTATTGGCGACGTCGGCGAGGTAGCGCTGTCTGGTCTTGACGGGGCTCAAGGTTACGACCAGTTGAAACGGCAAATTTGTCATCAGGAAGGTGAGTTGCGGGTGGAGGGTGGCTGTCAGCGGGTGTTCCAGCATGACGGCGAATTACAGCTCAAGGACCACGCCTGGCAGCGCGAGTTGTGCATCGATACCGGTGACCATGCGGACACGGTGGTTTGGCATCCGGGCTCACGGCCGTTACTGGGAGTGAGCTGGAATGAGATTTCGGAGTTTGTGTGTGTTGAAGCCGCGAGTGGCGGGAGCGATAGCCTGAGCCTGGCACCCGGGGAGACGTCGCATTTGAGTTTGCAGGCACGGGTGATTGTTCCCACGCGGGCGCATGGGAACGTAGGAACGATCATGGTGGGTTAATTAAACTCATCCCCAATCGGATACCGACTGGCGTTCAGACTTTCCTTGATCTTGCGCAAATGCGGCTGAAAATCCACGCCTCGGCGCAAGGTCATGCCGGTGGCGAGCACATCCAGCACAGTCAGTTGAATGATCCGCGACGTCATCGGCATATAGATGTCGGTGTCTTCCGGCAGCGGAATGTTCAGGCTCAACGTGCTGGCCTTGGCCAGTGGCGAGCCCTCGGCGGTCAAACCCAGTACCGACGCGCCGTTCTCCCGGGCGATACGCGCCACTTCCACCAGTTCACGGGTACGGCCGGTGTAGGAAATGATCACGAACAACTCGCCGGTGTGCGCCACCGACGCAATCATGCGCTGCATCAGCACGTCCGCGTGAGCGGTGACCGCCAGGTTGAAGCGGAAGAACTTGTGCTGCGCATCCAGCGCCACCGGGGCCGAGGCGCCGAGGCCGAAGAAGTGGATCTGCCGGGCCTGGATCAACAGGTCGACGGCGCGGCTGATCAGGTTCGGGTCAAGCGCCTGCAACGCACTGTCCAAAGAGGCGATGGCGCTGCCGAAAATCTTTTTGGTATACGCCTCCGGATCATCGTCGGCCTCGACGGCACGGCTGACATACGCAGCGCCGCTGGCCAGGCTCTGGGCCAATTGAAGCTTGAGTTCCGGGTAGCCGCTGACGCCGAACGATCGACAGAAACGGTTGACCGTCGGCTCGCTGACCTTTGAGGCCTGGGCGAGGGCGGCAATGCTGAACCGGGTGGCCTGCTGTGGGTTGAGCAGGATCACTTCGGCGACTTTGCGTTCTGCCTTGTTCAGGTCTTCAAGGCGATTCTGGATCTGTTCCAGTAAATTTCGCACGCGGTCCATACGGATTCCTTGGTCGGCTATGCAAATTGGGCCTTTGATACGGCCCCAAGCGGTGGCCTATCCTACTGATGGCTCCGACCGTCCACCACTCGGAATCTGTATTTTGCGAAAATGTTGTGGTTATTACTACATTTTCCCTTGAGTGATGCCTTGAAAAAAGGTATTTGTAGCTTAACTTGATAAAAGAACAAACATCATGCCTTCGATTACGGTTGAACCGTGCACCTTTGCCTTGTTCGGCGCCCTCGGCGATCTGGCCCTGCGCAAGCTGTTTCCTGCCCTTTATCAGCTCGATGGCGCAGGCCTCTTGCACGAGGACACGCGAATTATCGCGCTGGCCCGTGAGCCTGGCAGCGAGCAGCAGCATTTGGCGTTCATCGCCTCCGAGCTGCGCCGCTACGTCGTCGCCCAAGAGCTGGACGAAGCCGTGGTCGAACGCTTTCTGGCCCGCCTGAGTTACCTGCACGTCGACTTCCTCAAGGCTGACGATTACGTGGCCCTGGCCGAAATGGCTGGCAGTGCTCAGCGGGTGATTGCCTACTTCGCGACACCGGCCGCCGTGTACGGCGCGATCTGCGAAAACCTGTCGAAAGTCGGTCTGACCGAAAACACTCGCGTGGTGCTGGAAAAACCCATTGGTTCGGACCTGGAATCCTCGCGCAAGGTTAACAACGCCGTGGCGCAGTTCTTCCCCGAGAACCGCACCTACCGCATCGACCACTACCTGGGCAAAGAAACCGTCCAGAACCTGATCGCCCTGCGTTTCGCCAACAGCCTGTTCGAAACCCAGTGGAACCAGAACTACATCTCCCACGTGGAAATCACCGTGGCCGAGAAGGTCGGGATCGAAGGTCGCTGGGGTTACTTCGACAAGGCCGGCCAGCTGCGGGACATGATTCAGAATCACCTGCTGCAACTGCTCTGCCTGATCGCCATGGACCCGCCGGCCGACCTGTCCGCCGACAGCATCCGTGACGAGAAAGTCAAAGTGCTCAAGGCGCTGGCGCCGATCAGCCCGGAAGGCCTGACCACTCAGGTCGTGCGCGGTCAATACATCGCCGGTTACAGCGAAGGAAAATCGGTTCCCGGTTACCTGGAAGAGCCGAACTCCAACACCCAGAGCGACACCGAAACCTTCGTTGCGCTGCGTGCCGATATCCGCAACTGGCGTTGGGCCGGTGTGCCGTTTTACCTGCGTACCGGCAAGCGCATGCCGCAGAAGCTGTCGCAGATCGTCATTCACTTCAAGGAACCGTCGCACTACATCTTCGCCCCCGAGCAGCGCCTGCAAATCAGCAACAAGCTGATTATCCGCCTGCAACCGGACGAAGGCATTTCCTTGCGCGTGATGACCAAAGAACAAGGCCTGGACAAGGGCATGCAGCTGCGCAGCGGTCCGTTGCAGCTGAATTTTTCCGACACTTATCGCAGCGCACGGATTCCCGATGCCTACGAGCGGTTGTTACTGGAAGTGATGCGCGGCAATCAGAACCTGTTTGTCCGTAAAGATGAAATCGAAGCCGCGTGGAAGTGGTGTGACCAGTTGATCGCCGGGTGGAAAAAGTCCGGTGATGCGCCCAAGCCGTACGCGGCCGGGTCATGGGGGCCGATGAGCTCCATTGCACTGATCACGCGGGATGGGAGGTCGTGGTATGGCGATATCTGAATTGAAACTGCCTCAGGGCGTCAGCGCCCATGGGTTCAAAAGCCCGGTGCTGCTGGCCGAAGGCCTGGCGCTGAATGTGGCCAAGCAACTGAGTGACGCGATCGACGCGCGCGGCACCGCGACCTTGGTGGTTTCCGGTGGGCGCAGCCCGGTGGCGTTTTTCCAGCACCTGGCCAAGCAGACACTGGACTGGTCCAAGGTTGTCGTCACCCTGGCCGACGAGCGCTGGGTGCCGGTAGAGCATGTCGACAGCAATGCCGGTCTGCTCAAGCGTTACCTGTTGCAAGGCCCGGCGGCCAAGGCTCAGTTTCTGAGTCTGTACAGCGCCACGGCCAACCTTGAACTGGCGGCTGAGCAGGCGGATCGCTTGCTCACGGAATTGCCGTCGATCGACGTGCTGATACTCGGCATGGGCGATGACGGTCACACCGCCTCGCTGTTCCCCAATAGCCCGAACCTGACCGATGCCTTGAAAGTCGACGGCAGCCGTCGCTGCTGGCCGATGCTGGCGCCGACCGTGCCGCATCAACGCCTGACCATGAGCCGCGCGCTTCTGGCCTCGGCCAAGACCACCGTTCTATCGATTTCCGGTCAGTCCAAGCTGACCACCCTGAGTGCCGCATTGGCTGGTGATGATGTCGCCGCCATGCCGATTCGCGCGTTTCTGCAACCTACGTTAGAGATTTACTGGTGCCCATGAGCCAAGGATCAGCCGCTATGACAACCCCATCCCCGACCGTTTCCATGGCGGACAAAGCTGCCCTGATCGACAGCCTCTGCGCCAAGGCGCGGATCCTGCCGGTGATTACCATCGCTCGCGAGCAGGACATTCTGCCGCTGGCCGACGCCCTCGCGGCCGGTGGCCTGACCGCCCTGGAAGTGACCTTGCGTTCACAGTTCGGCCTCAAGGCTATCCAGATTCTGCGCGAGCAACGGCCGGAACTGGTGACCGGTGCCGGTACGGTGCTGGATCGCAACATGCTGGCGGCTGCCGAAGCCGCCGGTTCGCAGTTCATCGTCACGCCGGGCATCACCCGTGACCTGCTGGAAGCCAGCGTCAACAGCCCGATTCCGCTGTTGCCAGGCATCAGCAACGCCTCCGGCATCATGGAAGGCTATGGCCTGGGTTATCGGCGCTTCAAGCTGTTCCCGGCGGAAGTCAGCGGCGGCGTCGCGGCTATCAAAGCCCTCGGCGGCCCGTTCGGCGAAGTGAAATTCTGCCCGACTGGCGGCGTCAGCCCGGCCAACATCAAAAGCTACATGGCGTTGAAAAACGTGATGTGCGTGGGCGGTAGCTGGATGCTTGATCCTGAGTGGATCAAGAACGGCGACTGGGCCCGCATTCAGGAATGCACAGCCGAAGCATTGGCGCTGCTGGACTGATCGGCTTTTACCAAACACTTCGTTGTGTGTTCTACGGCTTTACGGTGCGCTTGGTCGGTGCACCGTTTTTTTTTGCCCGGTGAAAACCGCTTGGCGCGATAAATAATTACCGCACATCGGCTTTCGTCCCGCCCTAACCTGCGTTCATCTTATGGAAGAGAGAACGTCATGGACGACAACACTGCGGTTTCACCCCCATCAGTGATTTACCTGCTTTCACCCGAACAGATCGCCGGTCCGTATTTCCGAAATCCGAAACTGATCAGAAGAAACATCAGCGAAGGGATGGATGGCATTCCCTTGGTGTTGAGGCTGGCGATCGTCGATACCATGACCGGTCAACCGGTGACTGACGCGTCAGTGGATATCTGGCATTGCAATGCGCGTGGTGCGTATTCGGGCTGGAGCAAGATCAACCCGAATAAGGAAATCGACGTCGACGGCATAGGCTCGATCCCGCGAACCGACGCCGACACCTGCCTGCGAGGCGGGCAATTTACGGACAAGAACGGCATCGTGCGGTTCACCACGATTTATCCGGGGTTCTACGCCGGCCGTGCCCTGCACATTCACGTCGTGGTACGCACTATGGAAGGCAACAACTACCAGCAAGAGCGGCATGTTGCCTGGGTCGGTCAGCTCTACTTTCCCGAGGTGGCCTCGCGCTCGGTACTCAACGCCAGGGAGTACTGCGGTCGAGCCGTTTCGCCGCTGACCAACGATCAAGACTTTTTCTATGAAAACATGGGCGGCGAAGCCTCGACCTTGAACGTTCACACCCTGAGTCGAGACTCCAATAAAGACGGCTACTTCGGGTACACGACCATCGGCATCGACACCTTCGCGGTATCGACGCAGATCAAACCCGAGGACTTCGACAAACACACCGTGTGACGTCAGCGCAGTTCGGTCAATGCCCGGGCCAGTCGATCCATATCTGCCCCCGTGGTGGTAAGCCCCGGGGTTATGCGAATGCACGGACCACTCGCGGCACCACTGCGCGCCACGGTAAACAGGTTGTAGTCCTTGAGCAGCCGCTCGACCATCGCCTGTTGATCGGCATGCCGGGTAAAGCGCATCGAAGTGATGCCGCAATACAGTCGCGGGTCGTCTGGGGTCATGACTTCGATTCCCGGCAACTCGCGTACCGCGCTCACCCAGCGGTTGCGCAGGTAATTGAGCCGAGCGCCCTTGGCGGCGGAACCGCCCATGGCCCGATGCTCCTCGAATACCAGCGGCAGGGTCAGCAGCGCCGGAATGTTGGGCGTGCTGTACGGCGTGCGGGCGCGAATGTCGGTGACCGGGAAATGCATCTCGCCCATGTCCGGGTCGATGTCGGCCAGGCGCTCGGGAGCGATGTAAATGAAGCCCTGAGTCAACGGTGCACCCATCCATTTGTGCAGGTTGTAGCCAGCAAAGGCGATACCCAGTTTATCGAGATTGAACTCGAGCTGGCCGAGCGCATGGGCACCATCAAGGATCACGTCGATGCCATGTTCCCTGGCGGCTGCGGCAATGGCCTGCACCGGCATCACCAGCCCGGAACGATGTGTGACGTGGGTCAGGGCCATCAGTTTGAGTCGTGGATAACGCACGAAGGCTTCGCGGTAACTCGCCAGCAAGCTGTCGAAACTGGCGGGGTGCGAGTGTTCGATCTCGATCACTTCGACACCGCGATGACGTGCCAGCCAGCGCATGGCCCCTTTGACCGTGTCGTACTCCAGATCACACATCAGCACCTGATCGCCCGGCATCAGGCGGTTGTAGTTGCGGATCAGCGATTGCAGACCGTCCGAAGCGTTGCGGGTGAGGGCGACGGTGTCGGCGGGTACGCTCACCAGTTCGGCGAGCTGTTTGCGAATCTCCAGGCTTTCGCCCTGTTCGAAGCGTTGCCGCACGTGCACCGAGTTGCTGCGGTTGATCAGTTCGATGTTGCGCTGATACTCCTCGACCACCGTGCGCGACATGCGCCCGAAGTATCCGTTTTCGAGGTTGACCGGGCCGGGTTCAACCGCGTATCGGTCGGCAAAGGTTCGCCAAAAGGCTTCGTCACGGGAGCGGCGGGTGTTATCGGGCATGGGTTACTCAATCAGAGGCCAGGTCTGGGTGTCGGGTCTCAATGGCGAGGGGCCGGTTTGCCATGTTTGGCGCGCAGGGGTTCGAGCAGCTCGGACAGGCCGTTGTGATCGATTTCCTGCATCAAGGCCAGCAAGCCGCCGAGTTCGCCGTGGGGGAAACCTTCGCGGGCGAACCAGTTCAGGTATTGGCCGGGGAGGTCGGCAATGATTCGGCCCTTGTATTTGCCGAAGGGCATTTGACGGGTAATCAACAGTTCGAGCTTTTCAGGGTTCATCAATCAGTCGTCTTGATTCAAACAGTCTGGAAAGTACAGGCATTCTGCATGCAGGCCAAATGACAGATCATGCAAATAAAGCGGATACAGTTTTTGCGTTTATTTATAAGCGATTGAAATATAAGGAATAAATAGTCATTTCAAAGCTGGCATGCAGGATGCAATAGCTATTGCATCTTTCATCAACCCGCGAGGAATTGAAAATGACCGATATGAATAAAGAAGCCATCTCTGTACTCAACGACCTGATTGAAACCAGCAAAGACGGTCAGGAAGGGTTCAAGACGTGTGCTGAAGACATCAAACACCCAGAACTCAAAACCCTGTTCGTGCAACGCGCGGCGGACTGCGCCACTGCAGCTTGCGAACTGCAAGCGCAGGTGCGGTCGATGGGCGGTGATCCGGAAACGTCCACCAGTGTCAGCGGTGACTTGCACCGTCGCTGGGTCGACGTCAAAGCGATGTTCGCCGGCAAGGATGAAGAAGCCGTGCTGAACGAAGCCGAGCGGGGTGAAGACCATGCACTGAAGGCTTACAAAGAAGCCATCGAAAAAATCAACAAACATAACCTGGTGGGCATTCGTGACTTGGTTGAACGTCAGTACCATGGCGTGCAACGCAATCACGATCAGGTAAAAGCCCTGCGTAACCAGGCTCGCGCACGCTCGTAAGCGTTCGTTGTCTGTCAAAAAACGCCAGCCAGTCTGGCGTTTTTTTATGTTCGAAAATCAGCACTGGATAGATGTTAGCTAGCTAATAAATTGTGTGTCAAAGTGACTGGACCGATCCCGACTATCGTTAAATCGCCTTTCCAAGAGTCCTTTACGTGCCTATCACCCTGCAGGCTTTATTTGCGCCTGATCGCCGCGCCTTACAGTTCGCAATCAAGACTTTGATCGGTGGCGGCCTGGCATTGTGGCTGGCATTACGCTGGGGTCTGGAGCAACCGGCCTGGGCGTTGATGACGGCGTTCATCGTCGCCCAACCCTTGTCGGGGATGGTGGTGCAGAAGGGTTTGGCGCGGCTGTTGGGGACTCTGGTCGGGACGTTCATGTCAGTGGTGTTCATGGGGTTGTTTGCCCAGACGCCCTGGCTATTTTTGTTGGCCTTGGCGTTATGGCTGGGTCTGTGTACGGCGAGTTCGACCCTGCTGCGCAGCGCCTGGTCCTATTCGTTCGTGCTGGCCGGTTACACGGTGGCGATCATCGCACTGCCGGCCATTACTCATCCGCTGACGGTGTTCGATCAAGCCGTGGCTCGCTGCACAGAGATCTGCCTGGGCATTCTTTGCGCCACCGCCGCCAGTGCGCTGCTCTGGCCGATGCGGGTCGAACGGCAACTGGCGGATCAGGCGCGAGCAGCGTGGCAAAGCGGTATGAACGCTGCGCGTGCGACGTTGGCCGGTGATGGTCAAGCGCGTAAAGGCTTGCTGGAAATCCTTGGGAGAATCGTCGCCGTCGATGCCCAGCGCGAACATGCCTGGTTTGAAGGAGGCCAGGGGCGGCAACGAGCACGCGCGGTCAGCGGCTTGAGCCAAAAGTTGTTGATGCTGCTGCGCATTGCCCGTTCGGTACGCCGCCAGTGGAAGCAATTGGAACCCCGGGAAACCGAGCCGCTGTTGACCTGGATGACGGAGGTTCAAGAAGCGCTCAACAGCCCGGATACCACGACCCTGCAAGCGCTGCGTCCAAGGTTGCTCGACGCTTCCCACGACCCGCACATCAGCTCCGCACAGAGTTACTGCCTGGCCCGTTTCACCTTGTTGCTCGATACCGCCATGGCGGCCAGCGCTGCGTTGAACGCCGTTGAGGAGGGCACGGAAACGGTCGATCCACCAAGAACCCTGACACCACACCGCGATCTGTCATTGGCGCTGATGTTCGGTGCCCGAAGTGCGTTGGCGTTTCTGGTGGTCTCGTGCTTCTGGTTGGCAACCGCCTGGCCCGCTGCCTCCGGTGCGCTGCTGTTGACGTGTGTGGTGTGTAGTCTGTTTGCCAGCCGCGAAAATGGTGCTCAGATCGGCATGAGTTTTATGCGCGGGATCTTCCTGGCAATTCCGGCTGCGTTTATCGTCGGGCAGATTCTGCTGCCGCAATGGAGTGGTTTTGCCTTGCTGTGCATGGGCATGGGTGTGCCATTGTTTCTCGGTGCACTGGGCATGGCCAAACCGCAGATCGGTGCGACGGCTACCTCATTTTGTCTGCACTTCATCGTGCTGGTTTCGCCGCTCAACGCGATGAAATTTGATGTTGCGATGTTCTTCAACAGCGCTCAATCCATCGTGGTTGGTGTCGGCGCCGCAGTGCTGGCGTTTCACTTGCTGATCCTGCGCAACCCGACGTGGCATGGCCAACGTTTGCTGGCGGCGACCCTCGACGATCTGGGGCGCCTGACCCGGCGCAATCTGCGCGGAGCCGAAAGCTGGTTTGGCGGGCGCATGGCCGACCGTTTGCTGCAATTGGCGCGGCACTATCCCGAGTTGCCGGAACCGGCGCGCAGCCGCTGGGACGATGGCCTGCTCGGCCTGGACATTGGCGACGAATTGCTGCATTTGCGTTTGAGTCTGGCGGTGGCGCGGGCACCGGTCAGTGCGCCTCAGCGGCGTTATCTCGACCAGCTGGAAAAAATCCTCGAGCAAGGCCCGGCCGGCAGTCACGCTGAGGCGTTGGCGCAGCCGAGCGAAGAGTTCTTGAAGACCTTGTACGCATTGCCTCCCAGCGATGCGGTGAAACTGGCTCAAGGCGCGGTGCTGCAATTGCAAAGCAGCTGGCGCGCCTGGTGCCGTCAACAGGAGCAAAGCCATGGGCTTGCGTGAGTGGTCGGTGGGTGGCGTGCTGCTCAGTCCGTTTCTGATTTATGTGCTGCTGGCGCTGCTCGTGACCGGGGCCTTGCGCATGCTCTTGCGCCTGACGCCGGTTGGCCGCTGGATCTGGCACGAAGCATTATTTGATTGCGCCTTGTACGTCTGTGTATTGACCTTGATCACCGTCGTCCTCGGACCTTTATAAGGAGTTGAAAATGCGTACACCAATACGTGTCGCGGTGACCTTGTGCCTGGTGGTGGCGGCGATATTTGCCGGCTTCCATTTGTGGCAGTACTACATGCTCACGCCTTGGACTCGGGATGCGCGGATCCGCGCCGACGTGGTGGTGATCGCTCCGGACGTCTCGGGTTGGGTGCGTGAGCTCAAGGCTTTTGATAACCAGCAGGTCAAGGCCGGTGATGTGTTGCTGAGCATCGACCGTGAACGTTTCGAGGCGGCGCTGGAGAAAGCCCACGCGGTGGTTCAGACCCGACAGCAGCAACTCAATCTGCGCGAGCGCGAAGCCAGTCGTCGCGCAGCCCTCGGTCCGCAGGCAATCAGTGCCGAGCTGCGCGAGAACGCGCAGATCAACGCCGGCATCGCCCGTGGCGAACTGCGTGAATCCCAGGCCGAAGCCAAGGTGGCGGAAATCAACCTCGCCCGTAGTCAGGTCCATGCGCCACGCAGCGGTCACATCACCAACCTGCGTCTGGCCGAAGGCAACTACGTGAATGCCGGGCAATCGGTGATGGCGTTGATCGACGATTCGACTTTCTATGTGCAGGCGTATTTCGAAGAAACCAAGTTGCCACGGATTCGTGTTGGCGATCCGGTGAAGATCTGGTTGATGAGTGCGGGGGAGGCGTTGCAGGGGCATGTGGAAAGCATCAGTCGTGGGATTACCGATCGCAATACCACGCCGGATGGGCAGTTGCTGGCAGAGGTCGAGCCGACGTTTAACTGGGTGAGGTTGGCGCAGCGGATTCCGGTAAGGATCAAGATTGATAAGTTGCCGGAGGGGATGAATTTGAGCTCGGGGATGACGGCGAGTGTGCAGGTGCAGGAGGGTAGCCGTTGATCGTTCCCACGTGGACGGTTCGACGCCTCGATGTGGGAACGATCAGTGTCAGGTAGCGGGCAGTGGTTCAGCCGATGCTGATTGCGGGCAGCTTAGGCAACGTGACCGTCTGCTGCTTGCGCGGCGCCAGAATCTCCGCTTCGCCATCCACTACCAACTCATCTCGCTGGTTAAACACGCGAGTGGCAATCCGCACACGAAACTTCGGCAGCTTCTCGAGAATCTCCAGACGCACGGTCAGCGTGTCGCCAATTTTTACCGGCTTCTGAAAGCTCATTTGCTGACCGATATAAATAGTCCCCGGCCCAGGCAGTTCACAGGCTACAGCAGCACTGATCAGCGCCCCGCTGAACATGCCGTGAGCAATGCGCTCCTTGAACATGGTGCCGGCGGCGAAATCAGCGTCCAGATGCACCGGGTTGTGATCGCCGGACATGGCGGCGAACAACTGAATGTCACGCTCTTCGACCGTCTTGCTGTAGCTGGCGGTCTGGCCGACTTCAAGGGCCTCGTAAGGGGTGTTGGTAACCTGGGTCATCTGTTTCAATTCCTGTCACGAATAAATAAATTCAAAAAAACTATTCCGATCTGGGTGGCCGGCGGTGGCTCAGCGCCTGGGCGATCCAGCTCAACACGTCATTGATCACTTCATCGCGGTTGCTCTCGTTGAACAGTTCATGCCGTGCCTGCGGGTAAATGGTCAGTTGCAGGCTCTGACTGCCGGCAACGCGCAACGCGTGGGCCAGATCTTTCAGACGCTTGCCTTCGCTCACCGGATCACATTCACCGCCGATGACCAGCAACGGCAGCCCCGGATCAATCTGAGCGAGATTGGACGCTTTGCTGATTTGCTGCAACCCACCGAGCAAATCGATCCACAGCTGATTGGTGCAACGAAAGCCGCAGAGCGGGTCGTTGGCGTACAGGTCGACCTCCGCCGGGTCGCGGCTGAGCCAGTCGAAACGGGTGCGCGCCGGTTTGAATTTTTTGTTGAAGGCGCCGAACGACAACCATTCGATCAGCGCGCTGCGGCCTTTCGGGCCTTGGCGCAGGCGTTCGAGCCGGGCAATCTGCCGTGCCGCGCGATAAAGCGCCACGGGCTGGAAGTTCGATCCACTGAGAATCGCCCCGTGCAGGCTGGCACTGTGATGCAGCAGATAGGCCTGGGCTATGTAGCTGCCCATGCTGTGGCCGAGCAACACAATTGGCACGCCGGGATGCTGCTGGCCGATGTGCTGATTGAGGCACGCGAGGTCTCCCACCACTTTGGCCCAGCCATCAGAATCGGCGAAATGGCCGAGTGTCCCGTTTTCGGCAGTTTTGCCATGTCCGCGCACATCCGGCGCGTACACGCCGTAGCCTTGATCGCAGAGTTTTTCCGCCAGACGCGCGTAGCGGCCGCTGTGTTCCGCCATGCCGTGAGCCAGCAGGATCAGTGCCTTGAGATTGCCTGCGGGCAACCACTGGTTGACGAAGAGACGGCTGCGGTCGCTGGTGGTCAGCCAGAAAGTGTCGTGGATCATGGCGATTCCTTTACGCGAGGTCGTTGCATTGTATAGCGCATCCAAAGCGTGCCGTCTGATCAGGCCACGCCACGGCAGCAAGATTCACACGATCAATGTCGACCGTGCGCATATTTGCCTGATTCGCCTTAGCTGCTAGTGTCCGTGGAGCCCCGCTTTTTTGCTCTTTGTGAAGAAGGACAGAAAAGCGGCCCCGGATAGGTTCAGGTAACGAGGACAAGAACAATGCAACCTGATTTCTGGAATGACAAACGCCCGGCCGGCGTGCCCCTGGACATCGATCAAGGGGCCTATAAGTCGGTGATCGAGGTGTTCGAGCGTTCCTGCAAGAAATTTGCTGACCGCCCGGCGTTCAGCAACATGGGCATAACCCTGACCTACGCTGAACTGGAGCGCTACAGCGCCGCGTTCGCCGGTTACCTGCAAGCCCACACCGACCTGGTGCCCGGGGATCGCATTGCGGTGCAGATGCCCAACATCCTGCATTACCCGATTGCCGTGTTCGGTGCCTTGCGCGCCGGACTGATCGTGGTCAACACCAACCCGCTGTACACCGCGCGGGAGATGCGTCATCAGTTCAAGGATTCCGGTGTCCGGGCGCTGGTTTACCTGAACATGTTCGGGCAGAAAATCCAGGAGGTGCTGCCCGACACCGACATCCAGTACCTGATCGAAGCGAAGATGGGCGACCTGATGCCTGCGGCGAAGGGCTGGCTGGTCAACACCGTGGTGAGCAAGGTCAAGAAGATGGTCCCGGCGTACTCCTTGCCGCAGGCCATTTCTTTCAAGAGCGCGCTGCGCCTGGGCCGGGGCCTGAGCATCAAGCCGCTGCAGATCGGGCTCGACGACATCGCCGTACTGCAATACACCGGCGGCACCACCGGGCTGGCCAAGGGCGCGATGCTGACCCACGGCAACCTGGTGGCCAACATGCAGCAAGTGCGGGCGTGCCTGGAGCAGTTCGGCGATGACGGCCAGCCGCTGTTGCGCGAAGGGCAAGAGGTCATGGTCGCGCCGCTGCCGCTTTACCACATCTATGCGTTCACCGCGAATTGCATGTGCATGATGGTTTCGGGCAACCACAACGTGCTGATCACCAATCCGCGGGACATCGGCGGTTTCATCAAGGAGCTGAAGAACTGGCGGTTCTCGGCCCTTTTGGGACTCAACACGCTGTTCGTCGCGCTGATGGACCACCCGGATTTCAAGACCCTGGATTTCTCCAGCCTCAAACTCACCAACTCCGGCGGCACCGCGCTGGTCAAAGCCACGGCGCAACGCTGGGAACAGCTCACCGGTTGTCGCATCACCGAAGGTTACGGCCTGACCGAAACCTCGCCGGTGGCCTGCACCAACCCGTACGGCGACAAGTCGCGCATCGGCACGGTCGGCCTGCCGGTCCCGGGCACCACGCTGAAAGTCATCAACGATGAAGGCGTCGAGCAGGCGCTTGGCGTGCGCGGCGAGCTGTGCATCAAGGGCCCGCAGATCATGAAAGGCTACTGGCAGAAACCCGAGGCCACCGCCGAAGTGCTGGATGCCGAGGGCTGGTTCAAGTCCGGAGACATCGCCGTGATCGACCCGGACGGCTTTGTGCGCATCGTCGATCGCAAGAAAGACATGATCATCGTTTCGGGTTTCAACGTGTACCCGAACGAGATCGAAGAGGTGGTAATGGCTCACCCGAAAGTCGCCAACTGTGCGGTGATCGGTGTGCCGGACGAGCGTTCGGGGGAGGCAGTGAAGCTGTTTGTGGTGGCCCGTGAAACGGGTGTCAGCCTTGAAGAGCTGAAGGCTTACTGCAAGGAAAACTTCACGGCGTACAAAGTGCCCAAGCACATCGTCTTGCGTGAGTCGTTGCCGATGACGCCGGTGGGCAAGATCTTGCGGCGGGAGTTGCGTGATATCGCCTGATCGTTGAATTTTTGGATAGGCCCCGGTTTTAAAGGCTTGCAGAGCCATATAGAATCTTTGCTCTAAAATGACCGCCGGCCTCTATTTAGTCATCAAAGTGACTGTAGAGGCTGTTTTTGGCTCTAGTCGGCCCTTGGCAAAGCTGCTACTCTCGGCGCGCTTTGTGACTTCTCGGCCTCTATAAAAAGCCAGACTCACCAACAAACACACACCAATAATAATCGCATCAAATGCGGTGATGAATTCGCGTTGCTGAGGAGTGGGCTTCCATGATCGAAGACTTTTGGAAGGATAAGTACCCTGCCGGGATTGCTGCCGACATCAATCCGGACGAGTATCCGAATATTCAGACGGTGTTGAAGCAGTCCTGCCAACGCTTTGCCGACAAACCGGCGTTCAGCAACCTGGGCAAGACAATCACCTACGGTGAACTGTACGAGTTGTCCGGTGCCTTTGCCGCGTACCTGCAACAGCATACCGACTTGCAGCCGGGCGATCGAATCGCCGTGCAGTTGCCCAACGTGTTGCAGTACCCGGTCGCCGTCTTCGGCGCCATCCGCGCCGGGCTGATCGTGGTCAACACCAACCCGCTGTACACCGCGCGGGAAATGGAACACCAATTCAACGATTCCGGTGCCAAGGCCCTGGTCTGCCTGGCCAACATGGCGCACCTGGCCCAGATCGTCGTGCCGAAAACCGGTGTCAAGCACGTGATCGTCACCGAAGTAGCCGACCTGCTGCCGCCGCTCAAGCGCCTGCTGGTCAACAGCGTCATCAAGTATGTGAAGAAGATGGTCCCGACGTATCACTTGCCCAAGGCCATCAAGTTCAATGACCTGCTGAGCAAGGGCCGCGGCCAGCCAGTCACCGAAGCCAACCCGGTCAGCAGCGACGTTGCCGTGCTGCAATACACCGGCGGCACTACCGGCGTGGCCAAGGGTGCGATGCTGACCCACCGCAACCTGGTGGCGAACATGCTGCAGTGCAAGGCGCTGATGGGTTCCAACCTCAATGAGGGTTGCGAGGTCCTGATCACGCCGCTGCCGCTGTACCACATCTATGCCTTCACCTTTCATTGCATGGCGATGATGTTGATCGGCAACCACAACATCCTGATCAGTAACCCGCGCGATTTGACGGCGATGGTCAAGGAACTGTCGAAGTGGAAATTCAGCGGTTTCGTCGGGCTCAATACGCTGTTTGTCGCCCTGTGCAACAACGAAGGTTTCCGCACGCTGGATTTCTCTGCATTGAAAGTCACCCTGTCCGGTGGCATGGCCCTGCAACTGGCCGCCGCCGAGCGCTGGAAAGCGGTCACCGGTTGCGCCATCTGCGAAGGTTACGGCATGACCGAAACCAGCCCGGTGGCCACCGTCAATCCAATCCAGAACATCCAGATCGGCACCATCGGGATTCCGGTTCCGTCGACCCTGTGCAAAGTCATCGACGATGCCGGCGTTGAACAGCCGTTAGGCGACATCGGTGAGCTGTGTGTAAAAGGCCCGCAAGTGATGAAGGGCTACTGGCAGCGTCAGGACGCCACTGATGAAATCCTCGACAGCGAAGGCTGGTTGAAGACCGGTGACATCGCGCTGATCCAGCCTGACGGCTACATGCGCATCGTCGATCGTAAGAAAGACATGATTCTGGTTTCCGGCTTCAACGTGTACCCGAATGAACTCGAAGACGTGCTGGCGACCCTGCCGGGCGTGCTGCAATGCGCGGCCATCGGCGTGCCGGACGAGAAGTCGGGCGAGGCGATCAAGATCTTCATCGTCGCCAAACCAGGCGTGACGCTGACCAAGGAACAGGTGATGGAGCACATGCGCGCCAACGTCACCGGCTACAAGGTTCCGCGCTCCGTGGAGTTCCGCGATGCGCTGCCGACCACCAACGTCGGCAAGATCCTGCGCCGCGAGTTGCGCGACGAAGAGCTGAAGAAGCTCGGCGTCAAAAAGGTAAGCGCGTAACAAACAAAAGCCTCGCAAATGCGGGGCTTTTTGTTGCCTGCTGATCGTTCCCACGCGCGTGGGAACGATCTATTCAGAGGCGGAACTGCGCGAAATTGACGTTGGTACCCGCCGGGCGCATGTCCTGGAGGTACGAGTCCTTGTCGGCACTCAATTCCAGGCTCAGGGCCGCTTTGCGTTTACCTTCGTTACGCACCACCAGACCTTCGAGCTTCTCGCGCAGGAACACCGTCGGCACTTTCAGGTGCAGCAGTTCGTCGGTATCCGGGGTGTGCATCAGCAGGTGAACCCATTCGTACTGACCAATGGCCAGACGTGCGACCTGAATATCAAACCACCAGATGTTGCGGTTGCGGTTCAATTCGGTGAAATGGCAGTTGTTGACGCCAAGCACAGCACCGCCAAGTTCATGGTTTCTGCGGGCAATGGCCTGCTTTTTATCGAGTTTCATAACATTCCTACGGGATTGGATCTTCAGCGCCATGGCCTGAATACGTTGCGCATTCTCGGGGGTTGGTCGGCAAACATAAAGCCCAACCTGCACTGAACGATGAAATGTCGCCGGGATAATAAATGAAACTCCGCGCAAACGCCCCCGGTCAACCTTGTGTAACGACGTTCCCCATTGAATGGTTCACAGGAGAAACACCATGAGCAGCACTGGCGATAAAGTAAAAGGCATGGCCAACGAAGCCGCCGGCAACGTCAAGCAAGGCGTCGGCAAGGCCACCGATAACGACAAAATGCGCGCCGAAGGCGTCGTGCAGGAAAAGAAAGGCGAAGCCCAGCAAGCGGTCGGCAAAGCCAAGGATGCTCTCAAAAAAGGCATCGACAAGGCTTGATCAGGCCCTTTGATGAGCAACATAAACGGCCATCCGCGGATGGCCGTTTATGTGTCGGCCTGAACTTGCACAAGGAAATTGTTTCAAACTCGCCAAGTAGGCTACTTTGATGTAGAAAACGGCCCCTGCGTCGGCACGACTTCAACTTTTTTTGCGGCGAAAGGAGACGCTAATGTTTTTCCCACACATGAAAGGTCAGCGCCTGCACCGTGTCATGGCGCGCACGATCACCGAGTTCGTCGACGACGAGATGTCGACTTATGCCTCGGCGTTGGCCTACCAGATGCTGTTCTCGCTGTTCCCCTTCATTCTGTTCCTCATCGCTCTGATCGGTTTCCTGCACCTGCCGGACTTCTTCTCCTGGCTGCGCTTGCAATCGGAGCTGGTCCTGCCGCCCCAGGCGCTGGAGCAGGTGAACCCGGTCATCGACCAGCTCCAGCAATCCAAGGGTGGTTTGCTGTCGGTCGGTATCGTGATTGCCCTGTGGACCGCATCCGCGGGTGTGCGATTGATGATGAGCGCGATGAACGCCGCCTACGATGTGGTTGAAGGTCGGCCGGTGTGGAAGCGCTTTCCGCTGTCGATTATCTACACCATCGGCATCGCCGGCATGCTGCTGGTGGCCGCCGCGCTGATGGTGCTCGGGCCGCAGGTGATGGGCTGGATCGCCTCGCAAGTCGGCCTTGAAGATTTCATCGTGACGCTCTGGACCATCGTGCGCTGGCCGGTGGTTGTGATTCTGTTGATGATGGCGGTGGCGCTGATTTATTACGTCATGCCCGACGTCAAACAAGAGTTTCGCTTCATTACTCCGGGCTCGGTGCTGGCGGTGGTGGTGTGGATCATCGCGTCGCTGGGTTTCGGCCTATACGTCAAGATGTTTGCTAACTACAACGCCATGTATGGCAGTATCGGCGCGATCATCGTGCTGTTGCTGTACTTCTACATTTCCGCCGCGGTGCTGTTGCTCGGCGCAGAGATGAATGCCGTGATCGAACACATGTCGACCGAGGGCAAGAATGATGGCGAAAAAGTCCCCGACGAGCACAACCACGAACCCAAACACCACGTGTCGGGACTGGGTCGCGACCACTCGATCAAGCCGACCACTGACGAAGTCATCAAATGATCCGTGAAATTCTGAAAATGGGCGATGAGCGCCTGCTGCGCATTGCCCCGCCGGTGCCCGCCGACATGTTCGACAGCCCGGAGCTGTGGCAACTGATCGACGACATGTTCCAGACCATGGAAAGCGTCGGCGGCGTTGGCCTGGCTGCGCCGCAGATCGGCGTTGATCTGCAACTGGTGATTTTCGGTTTCGAGCACAGCGAACGTTATCCGGACGCCGAAGCCGTGCCGCAGACGATTCTGATCAACCCGTTGATTACGCCGTTGAGCCCGACGCTGGAAGAGGGTTTCGAAGGCTGTCTGTCGGTGCCCGGCCTGCGCGGCGCGGTGGATCGCTATCAGCACATTCGGTACGAAGGGTTCGATCCCAAGGGTAATCCGATCGTACGCATCGCCTCGGGATTCCATGCGCGGGTTGTGCAGCATGAATGCGATCACCTGATCGGCAGGTTGTACCCGTCGCGCATCAGTGACTTCAGCAAGTTCGGGTTTACCGACGTGATGTTTCCGGATCTCGATCCGAACGCAGACCAATGACACTCTCCTGAATCACCCAGAGGCTTTTAAACCCATGGCGATCATCGGTTTGCTGCGCGCATAACGGCTCAAGCGTTCCGCCATGGGGTAGGGCAGTGGCGGGTCGAAGGTAAACCCCCGACGTTCATAAAACCCGCGCAAGTCCGGATGACAAAACAGCCACACCGGGCCTTCAAGGTTCTTGAGTGCCTCGGCGATCAACGTCGCCGCGATACCCTGTTCACGGCAGGCCGGATCGACAAACAAACCCGTCAGCCAATGCCCGTCCGCCACCGGTCGTAAACACAGTGCGCCAATGATCTCCTCGCGCCTGGCCACCCAGAGTTGAGCGTCGCGGACCGCTTTCATCGATGATTGGTGAGCGCGATAAAACTTGTTCATCAAAGGCCATAAAGGCTCGGCGAGCAAGGTGTATTGGGTGTAGGGCATGGTCTTCGACTGTCGGTGCGCAAAGCGGGCGATTATAAAAGAACGCGCGTGTAACGATAGGTGTATACCTGATCTCACATCCCGTATGAATGGAGTAAGTATCATGGCCAAAGGCATGGATTCAAAGAAAGCGGCAAAGAAAAAACCGGCAAAAACCGCCGATGAAAAGCGCGCGGACAAGAAGGCCAAGAAGGTGGATGTGTTCGGTCATTGATTCCGCGACAAGGGAGCTCGGCCCTCGGGCTCCCGCCGCTTCACGGGGTGAAGGCCATCGACAGCCCAGACCCCCATTCCACTAATTGCGAAATGAGGTCCCCTGTGTGCGAGCCTGCTCGCGATGGTCTTGAGGCCTACAGCAACTCCGCGGCCAACGCCGCCTTCACGGCTGGCCGCTGATCAACCCGTGCCTGAAACCGTGCCAACGCCGGCCACTCATTCAAATCGATGGCAAACAGGTGCGCCCAGCGCAACACCGTAAATAAATACGCATCGGCAATGCTGTACCCGTCAGCCATCAAATAATCCTGGTGTTCCAGCGTCTGGCTCAACACAACAAAACGCTTGAACAGTTTCTCCTTGATCAGCGTTTTCACCTCATCCGGAAACTGCGAACTGAACAGCCAGCCCAGCCCGCCATGAATCTCGGTCGAGATGAAATTCAGCCACTCCTGCACCCGCACCCGCTCGAACGTCCCGCTCACCGGTGCCAGGTTCGCTTCGGGTCGCAGGTCTGCCAGGTATTGCAGGATTGTCGGGCCTTCGGTCAGTACTTGGCCATTGTCCAGTTGCAATGCCGCGACGTAACCCTTGGGGTTGATGGCGAGGAAGTCCTCGCCGTTGGCGGTTCTCTTGGTGGTGTTGTCGACGTGGATCAATTCGAACGGCAAATCCAGTTCGCGCAGCACGATATGCGGCGCGAGCGAGCAGGCGTGTGGGGCGTAATACAACTTCATTGGCAGGGCTCTGGCTGGGGATTTGCGCCAGTGTCATAGTGCGCGGCACCCTCGGTAAAATTAATCTTTCACAAAACCGCCATAAGGAAAGCTACTGCCATGATGAATCTGATGCATTGGCGAATGGTGGTGGCGGTGGCTGACACGGGCAACATAACCCGGGCTGCCGAGCGGGTCGGCATGACCCAGTCCGGTGCCAGCCAGGCCTTGGCGTTGATTGAAGAAGCCCTGGGCGTTCAACTGTTCAGTCGAGAGAATCGCCAGACCTTGCCGACGGCAATCGGCCTGTCTGTGATCGAACACGCGAGAACCATGCTCGGTGCCCTGGAAAACATCCGCAGCAGCGTCGATGCCACCAAAAATATTCAACGCGGGACGATTCGCCTGGCCAGTTTCCCCATGGTGTTGGCGACTTTCCTGCCGCCGCTGCTGCTTCAGTTCAACCGGCTTTATCCCGGCATTCAGGTGGTCGCGCTGGAGGTCAGCGACGATGAAGTGGAAACGCTGCTCGGCGCCGGGCTGGTGGATGTCGGCGTGGTGTTGAACCCGGCGCCTGAGCGTAATGCCGCTCGCCTGGGGCGTGATGCCTGGATGGCGGTGGTGCCTGGCGGCCATCCCTTGGCTCGCCGTTCCAATGAAGAAGGCGTCTCCCTGGCGGAGTTGGCGGAGCAACCTTTTGTACTGGCCACGGGCGGTTGTTCGACCAACGCACGCAGCCTGGCGGAGGATGCCGGGCTGCAACTGCTTGATGTGCGGGTCGAGGTCCGTGAATGGAGCAGTGCGTTCACCCTGGTGCGGGAAAACATCGGCGTGACGCTGGTGCCGGAAATGACGCTGCCGAGCCAACTTAAGGGGCTGCGCGTGGTGCCGGTCAAACCGCGTATCGATCGAGAGTTTGCTTTGGTGGCCGCTGCAAATAAGCAACCTTCGGCGGCGGTGCAGGCATTGATGGGCATGCTCGTTCAGAAATGACCCATACCGAAGCTGAACCGATTTTGTCCTCAATACTGGCCGACTAGTGGCCTTGCTTACCTGCCTCGCCTGTCTATGCTGACTCTTACTCACTATGTTGTTCGCCATGTGAAGGCCGTCAAATACGTTAAAAGTGTGCGCAACCCAAGAGATGGATGTCTTGATAAGAGCGTTGCTGCATGGACTCTCTGGTTAAACATCATTGATCACCTGACCAAGTCCTTCCTGTGGAGGGATGCGTGTGCCTGTTCCTTGGAACGTAGTGGTGGAGCTGTTGAAAGAGCAAAGAACTTTCATCAAACAAAAGACTGCGCTGAAGGTGATACGACTATGTTTAACCGACGCCACAAGACTGACCTGCTGGAAATCGAACGATTCAGTTGCGCGCTGGCCGAGGCTAACGCGAAGTTGGCCGCCGTCAGCCGCTCGATGGCGATGATTGAGTTCACCCCCGAAGGGATCGTGCTCGATGCCAACGACAACTTTTGCAGTGTCATGGGATACAGCGCCGAAGAAGTGCGCGGTAAGCATCACCGGATCTTTTGCGAAGAAGCGTTTTATCGAAGTGAAGCCTACGCCAAGTTGTGGCGTGACCTGGCCCGTGGCGAACCGGTGAGCGGGACCTTTTTACGCTTGAACAGGAGCGGCAAGGAGATCTGGCTCGAAGCCAGCTATATGCCGGTGTTCGGCGATGATCGTCAGGTTCGGAGTGTGATCAAAGTCGCCACTGATGTCTCCGCCAAGGTCTCCAAGGAGCATGAAAACGAGAGCATGCTCGCGGCGATCGGTCGTTCCATGGCTGTGATCGAATTCACCCCGGAAGGCAAGGTCATCACAGCCAACGACAACTTTTTGAAGACAATGCATTACTCGCTCAACGAAGTGGTTGGCCAGCACCACAGCCTGTTTTGTCACCGCGCCGACGCCGAGTCCCCGCAGTACAAGGCGTTCTGGGCGTCACTCAATCGCGGCGAATATCACTCGCACCGTTTCGAGCGCAAAGATAAGCACGGTCATACGGTGTTCCTGGAAGCCTCCTACAATCCGCTGTTTGACACCAAGGGTCGATTGTACAAAGTGGTCAAGTTCGCCAGCGACATCACCGATCAGGTGACCACCCTGCAAACCGCCGCGGAGTCGGCCCACAGCACCTCGGTTCAAAACGACGCGTGTGCGCAGAAAGGTTCTCAGGTGGTGCAGCAAACGGTGCAGATCATCCAGGATATCTCCAAAGACTTGAACGAAGCGGCGCTGAGCATTGATGCCGTCAGCAAACAGTCCGACATCATCGGCACCATCGTTCAGACCATTCGCGGCATTGCCGATCAGACCAACCTGCTGGCGCTAAACGCCGCGATCGAAGCGGCCCGGGCCGGGGAACACGGACGCGGGTTCGCGGTGGTTGCCGATGAAGTTCGCAGCCTCGCCGCTCGCACCAGTCAGGCGACGCTGGAGATTGTCGATGTGGTGCGCAGGAACCATGACTTGTCGTTGAGTGCGGTGTCGAGCATGCAATCGAGTTTGAGTCGCACCGGGTTAGGCGTGGAACTGGCGAACGAAGCGGGGGAGGTGATCCTGGAGATTCAGCAAGGGTCACGGCATGTGGTGGATGCGATCAGTCAGTTTAATTCGACGTTGCAGATTAACTGATTACCCGAGAGATTTGGCCCCCGGGAAGCTCACGCTTTCGAGGGGCCGTCTAAAGGCGAATCAAGAAGCTATGATTTCGAATTTACCTTCTACGATATTCAAAGTTTCATCGTCGCCCCCGCTTGGGTTGCCAGTAACCGTGAGGCTAAATGTGCCGCTGCAATTGCCGTTGTCGACGTTAATAGTCAATTCTCCCGCGTCGACATTGAAACCATGCTGGTAATAAATGAAGCGAGTATTGCTATTGGTCAGGGGGATTGGATAAGTACCGTCTCCGCGCGCAGGGTCGATGGTGAAATCAAGATAGCGGCCGTTATCGATGGTGTCGCCGATGTGAATGTAACTGATCGTTTTCGGAAAGAACGAGTCGTAATTAATTTGAAAGCGCGAGCCATCAAAGGCTGGCGCCACTTCGTTACCCTCTTTCATGAATTTTGCGGTGCAGGTTCCGCGAAAATTTTCTGATGACTGGGTTGACGTCACAGTCGCTGATTCGCATTGACTGGTTGCGTTGTCGTCCAGTGAAAGTGTGGTAGTAGCGGGTGCATTTATAGACATATCAGCCTCCATTCGGTTGATCGTTAGTGCGAGCAAATGATTGCCGCAACACGTTTATGATTTGCCAGTCCCTCACGACTGTCTACTGTCACAATTGACAGGTAAGCGGCTTTAGTCAGGTAAAGCCGATGAGCGGTCATTCGACTACTCGCGGGCCATTAGCCTTTTCAGTGGCGCCGTTTTCATCTTGTCCTGGATGCGCTCGGCGATCTCTTTGCCAATGGCCAGTTGTTGCTCCGGCGGCATGGCTTTCAATTGATCGTCGGTAATGCACGACTCTTTCAGGATGCTGTCGCGCAGCCGTTGTTCCGGCGTTTTGCTCATGCAGTCCTTGAAGTCGGTCATGGCCGCGCGGTCGGTGGACTTGGTTTTGCTATCGTCCGGGATAGAGGTTTGCAGGGCCGCGCGGGTTTTCGCGAACGCTTCATCAACGTTGTCGCTGAGGGTGCTTGCCGCGCTGACCTGCTGGGTGGCGGAGGTCAGGCCGGACGATTGGGCAATGGCAGCGGTCGTTCTTGCCGCCGGGCGGCAGACGGCAACCGCTTTAGCGGTGAGCGATATTTTCCAGCGCCAGGTTGCGGGTTCTGGGCCCGAAGAAACCGATGGCCTGGAACACGTGGAACACGATCAGTATCAACGCCCGACGGCGATAAGGCGGCTGCCAGATATCGGCGAAACGCCCGGTGCCCTGATCCTTCACGCCGCGGGCTTCGATGCCATCGAGAATCTTGCTGGCTTCGTCGAATCCATCAACGCCACCGCGGGCACCGACAGACACTGCACGAAAAACGCGAAGGAAAATGCCGAGCTGCGCATGCGTTTAGGCACCAAAGCGGTCGGCCAATGGGCTCAACGGACTCGCGCCAAGGAACAACTCGAGGAAAGTCGCCGAGGCGAAGGCGGCCTGATCGGAAAAGCCGAACACGCTTTGGCGGCCGGTGGCGAAGATGCCGTCGCGAATCAGGCCGGGGCTGAACCAATGCTTATCGTTGGAGAAACTTAGCCGCTCAAGGCAGGCCGTTGCAGCCGTGTTTCAGGAATCCCGGGCGTTGTGCCAACCGCTGGAAATACTCGTCGATAGCCGGGCAGTCGGGGCGCTCCATCGGTGTCATCAGCCAGCGGTTGACCGACAGACCGATGACGATGTCCGCCAGCGTGAAGTGCGGCCCGGCGACATACGCTTTGGTGACGGCGAGTTGATGTTCAAGGATGCCCATTTTCTGATTCCAGCGTTGTACACCGGCGGCAATGTGATGTGGGTCTTGAAACTCCGGATCTTTGCGTATCAATGCCGTGAACGCATAGCTCCAGGAGGTATTGAGTTCAGTCGCTTGCCAATCCATCCACTGTTCCACCCGCGCGCGGGCCGCCGATTCGTGGGGTAGCAGATCGGTGTTGTGGTGTTTGCCCGCCAGATAGCGGCAGATGGTGTTGGACTCCCACAGCACGCCGGCCTCATCGATGATCACCGGCACCCGTGCGTTGGGGTTGAGCCTGAGAAACTCCGGCGTGTGGGTCGACGCATAACCGCCGCCCCAGTCTTCACGTTCGTAGGCAACACCCAGTTCCTCACAGGTCCAGAGGACTTTTCTGACGTTGATGGACGAGGCTTTTCCCAGAATCTTCAGTGCATGTTCCATTGAGCTACTCCGTTAGCGATTCGACGCTTCAGGAACCTAACAGGCATTCAGTGTTTTCAAACCGGATCCGGCAGCGCCGAAGTTGGCAAACCAACCGTGCGATCAAACAACCCGTTGAAGGCGAAGGTGTAGCACGGGATGAAAATGATCAGCGCCGCATCCACCAGGCGATCAACGGGATGAGGAACACTATCAAGGTTAGTTGAAAACCCACGGCATGGGCGATGCGCCGTTTAACGGTGCCAGCGCACCCCCGCCCTTGGTGGCTGAATCCTGTTGAATACAGAAATCAGGCCGTTTAGGTATAGGCGTGTAATCGTCCAGCTTTATGGGGTCAGTTCAGAGCGTAGGAACGGTCAAGGTGCCGTGTCAGGTACTCTCGCGCACTTTCAACTCAAACCCCATGTCCTGCACCGGTTTGGCCACCGTATTACCAGCCATCAACATCAACATCTGCTCCGCTGCGCGCCGGCCGATGGCTTCTCGCGGGGTGCTGATGCTGCTCAGGCGCGGGACCATGTGCGCCGAGGCTGGCAGGTCGTTGAAGCCGAGGATCGCCACGTGTTCGGGGATCTTGATCCCGCAGCGCATGGCTTCGAGCAGTGCGCCCTGGGCCAGGTCGTCGTTGCCGAAAAAGATCGCGTCGACATCGGGATGCGTGGCGATCAGTTGCAGGAACAGTTCGCCACCAAGGCCGACAGAGGAAGAGCGAGGTGTCAGCACTTCCAGGTCCGGGTCATACAAACCGGCCTTTTGCAGGGCTTTGCGGAAACCTTCGCCGCGCAGCAACGTGCGTTGATCCAGTTGCGCACCGATGTAGGCCAGACGCTTACGACCGCGTGACAGCAAATGCTCGGCCGCTGTCTGGCCGGCAGCGAGTTGCGAAAAGCCCACGCAATTGAGCCCGGCGGCGCTGTCCAGTTCCATCATGTACACGCACGGAGTGTTGCTGGCCTCGATCATCCGGCGCGAACTTTCGGTGCGGTCGAAACCGGTCAGCAGCAAACCGCGAGGCTGATACGCCATGTAGTTGCGCAGCAGGTTTTCTTCTTCATCACGTGAGTAGTGGAAGTTCCCGATCAGCACCTCGAAGCCTTTGGGGCGCAAAACCTGATGAATGGCTTCCAGTGTGTCGATGAACAATAAGTTGGACAGTGACGGCACCAATACCACCACCGAATGGCTCTGGGCCGAGGCTAACGCGCGGGCGGCGGGGTTGACCACGTAGTTGAGCTCAAGCGCGGCTTTCTGCACTTTTTCCACCAGTTCGGTGGCCACTGAGCTGACCCCGCGCAGGGCGCGAGAGGCGGTGATCGGGCTGACACCGGCCAGGCGTGCGACTTCGTTCAAAGTGGGGCGGCCAGTGGTGCGCGTATTTTTATCGTTTTTAGGGGAGATCATCGGACGGCTTGCCAAACAAAATTCGAGGCACTAAGGTAGCGCTGTCTCGACGCGGCTGCAAATGCGTGAGCGGGGTTTGCCTGATCCCCGTTTTTTGGCGTTGGGAACGAACATGCTGCAACCCACAAAAATGACAAGAAGGCGTCGGCAACTTCTGCTTTTGCTCTAGTGTCATAACTGGCAAAGGTAGCGCTGTCTGCGCGCTGAGGTGTTACATGAATCATCCCATCACCGCCCTGGTCATCATGGGCGTTGCCGGTTGCGGCAAGACTTGCGTCAGCGAGGCCTTGTGCCAACTCAGCGGCGCGACGGCCATTGAAGGCGACACTTTTCACCCTGCCGCCAATATCGAAAAGATGAGCGCGGGTATCCCCCTGAACGACGACGACCGTGCCGGCTGGCTCGACAGCCTGTGCGATGAATTGCGCCGTATAGACGCCAAGGGCGAGCGCCCGGTGCTGACGTGCTCGGCGCTCAAGCACATTTACCGCGAACGTCTGCGCAGCGCCTTGCCGGGCCTGGGCTTTGTGTTCCTTGAGCTGACCCCCGAAGTGGCCGCCGATCGTGTCTCCCATCGGCCGGGCCACTTCATGCCGTCGACATTGATCGACAGCCAGTTCGCCACCCTTGAATCACCCGTTGGCGAGCCCTTGACCCTGGCTCTGGACGCTTCGAACCACAGCGTCGAGCAACTGGCGAAGCAAGCTCATGTCTGGTGGCTGGCTCATGGCCTGAAACACGCCGTATGAGTTTTACCAGGAGAGATAGCGCTGTCCTGTTGGCTTTCGATTTATCCGCGTTAATAACAACAACAACCAGGAGACACCCCTAATGTTTGGCATGTCCCACGAGACGTTCCTGCTGCTCGATGCAGTGGTCACGGTGATCGGGCTTATCGTCCTGATTACTAAGTTCAAGCTTCACCCGTTCATTGCCCTGATCATCGCAGCAGCCTTTCTCGGGCTGACCTCCGGCATGCCGATCGGCACCATTATCAAGGCGTTCCAGGACGGCTTCGGTGGGGTGCTTGGTTTCGTCGGGATCATCCTCGCGCTGGGCACGATGCTCGGCAAAATGATGGCCGAGTCGGGCGGGGCGGATCAGATTGCCCAAACCCTGATCCGGGCCTTCGGCAAGGACAAGGTGCAGTGGGCAATGATGTTCGCCGCGTTCCTGGTCGGCATTCCGCTGTTCTTCGAAATCGGCTTCGTGCTGCTGATCCCGCTGGTGTTCATCGTGGCCCGGCGTACCGGCGTGTCGATCATCAAGATCGGTATCCCGTTGCTGGCCGGTCTGTCTGCCGTGCACGGTCTGGTTCCGCCGCACCCGGGTCCGTTGCTGGCCATCGGCGTGTTCGGTGCCGACATCGGTAAAACCATTCTTTACGGCCTGATCGTTGCGCTGCCGACGGCCATCATCGCCGGCCCGATCTACGGCACGTTCATTGCCAAGTACATTCCGGGTCATCCTAACCAGGAACTGGTCGATCAACTGGCGCGTGAGCCAGAGTCGGCTGACCTGCCGAGCTTCAGCATCACCCTGATCACCGTGCTGCTGCCGGTGTTCCTGATGTTGCTCAAGACCTTTGCCGACGTGGTGCTGCCGGAAGGCAATTTCTTCCGCTCGTTCATGGATTTGATCGGTCACCCGATCTCGGCGCTGCTGCTGGCGTTGCTGCTGTCGCTGTACACCTTCGGCCACCGTCAGGGCATGGGCTCCAACAAAATCCTCAAGTTGCTCGATGCGAGTCTTGCGCCGACCGCCGCGATCATTCTGATCATCGGTGCCGGTGGTGGCTTCAAGCAGATGCTGGTGACCAGCGGCGTGGGTGATGTCATCGGCCACATGGCGGTGAACGCACAGATCTCGCCGATCCTTCTGGCCTGGCTGGTAGCGGCGGTGATTCGTATCGCCACCGGTTCGGCAACCGTGGCCACCATTACAGGCGCGGGCATCGTGGTGCCGGTGGTGGGGATGATTCCAGGTGTGAACCGTGAGCTGCTGGTACTGGCGACCGGTGCTGGTTCGTTGATCCTGTCTCACGTCAACGACGCGGGTTTCTGGCTGGTGAAGCAGTACTTCAACATGACCGTAGCGGAAACGTTCAAGACCTGGACGGCGATGGAAACCATTCTGTCCATCGTTGCGCTGGGCTTTATCTTGCTGTTGTCGCTGTTCGTCTAAGCACACCGCAAAACAACTGTGGGAGCGAGCTTGCTCCCACAGTGTTATGTGCAGGGCGTCAAGATTTGCTAATTAACCCATCCGCCCGGAACATCCCGCGAATCCCGCGTACGGCCTGACGAATCCGGTCCTGGTTTTCGATCAGCGCGAAGCGCACGTGATCATCCCCATACTCACCAAACCCTACGCCCGGCGAGACACAAACCTTGGCTTCGGCCAGCAGCTTTTTGGCGAACTCCAGCGAGCCCAAGTGCGCATAAACCTCCGGAATCTTCGCCCAGACATACATCGCCGCTTTCGGGTTCTCGACCATCCAGCCCAGCTCATGCAGGCCTTTGACCAGTACGTTGCGACGCTGCCGATACTGCTCGGCGATGTCTTTGACGCACTGTTGATCGCCTTCCAGCGCCGCAATCGCCGCGACCTGCAGCGGGGTGAACGTGCCGTAGTCGTGGTAGCTCTTGATCCGCGCCAGTGCGTTGACCAGTTCGGCATTGCCGACCATGAATCCGATACGCCAGCCTGCCATGTTGTAGCTCTTGGACAGGGTGAAAAACTCCACCGCAATGTCCTTGGCGCCCGGCACTTGCATGATCGACGGGGCTTTCCAGCCGTCATAGACGATGTCGGCGTAGGCCAGGTCATGCACCACCAACACGTCGTACTGCTTGGCGAGGGCGATCACTCGCTCGAAGAAATCCAGCTCCACGCATTGAGCCGTGGGATTCGACGGGAAGCCGAGGATCATCATTTTCGGTTTCGGAATCGAGCCGCGAATGGCGCTTTCCAGTTCGGCGAAGAAGTCCACGCCCGGAATCAACGGCACCGAACGCACCTGAGCGCCGGCAATCACCGCGCCGTAGATGTGAATCGGATAGCTCGGGTTCGGCACCAGAACGGTGTCGCCCTGGTCGAGGGTGGCCAGCATCAAATGCGCCAGGCCTTCCTTGGAACCGATGGTGACAATGGCTTCGCTTTCCGGGTCGATGTCGACTTCGTAGCGATCCTTGTACCAATTGGAAATCGCCCGGCGCAGACGCGGAATGCCTTTGGATGTGGAATAACCGTGGGTGTCTTCACGCTGGGCGACGGTGACGAGTTTTTCGACGATGTGCGTCGGTGTCGGGCCGTCGGGGTTGCCCATGCTGAAATCGATGATGTCTTCGCCACGACGACGAGCGGCCATCTTCAGCTCGGCAGTGATGTTGAATACGTAAGGGGGGAGTCGATCTATGCGCGCAAAGCGGCGCGGCGAACCTGGGTTAGCCATTGTTGCCTCGGATAACGTGAGCGCCCGGAACCGTCCGAGCGACGCTGGTCACTGCGGTGACCTGTGGCGGAATGTAAGGGCTGATGTGGCAAACTGTCCAGCGACTATGTAAACAAATTTGTCCGAAGGAAATCGGTTGATGGAATTTACCAGTGGCTTCTTGCTGAGCCTTTCGCTGTGCCTGGACATCGGCGTGGCCAACATCGCGATGATCACGTTGGCGATGCAGCGTGGCTACTTTCAAGGTTTCGCGCTGGGTTTGGGGACGTGTGTCGGCGACCTTATCTACGCCGTGCTGGCCTTGGCCGGGATGACCGTTTTGTTGCAATACGACAGCGTGCGCTGGGTGCTGTGGATCGGCGGTTCGGCGCTGTTGTTGTACTTCGCGGCGAAGATGATCTATTCGGCGATTCACCATGAGGCGGTGTTGGCGCAGGCCGAAGAGGTGGGTCAGAACTCCCATCGGCGCGAGTTTTTTCGCGGGATCTTCCTCGCCATGTCGTCTCCCAGCGCCATTCTCTGGTTCGCGGCGGTGGGCGGCACATTGATCGCTCGTTCCGGTGGCGGTGGGGCCCTTGGTTCGGCGCTGTTTCTCGGCGGGTTTCTTTGCGCCGGGGTGCTCTGGTGCGTCGCCTTGTGTTTCGCAGCGAGTCACGGCGGCAAGTTGCTGGGCGACAAACTGCTGCGTTATTCCTATATGGCATCGGCGGCGATCTTCTGCTATTTCGCAGTCTACGTGATCCTATCGGGGTATAACGAGTTCATCGGCGCAGGTGCTGTCGAGCCGTTGCATGCCTTGTGACTGGGCGAATTCGGTTTGGGTTCTATACTCCCAGCCGAACCCACTTTTTTGTTCCAGGAATTGAATCATGGATGAGCAAACAGGCGTCGAAACCGCCAAGCCACGCTTCGAGCACGGGCACTTTCTGCTCATTGCAGGGCTTGGCGGACGATTTACCACGGATACGACCAGCGGCATCCCCGATCTCTGGGAGAAATTCATTCTCGAGATTGGCAAAATTCCCGGTCAAAAAAACGAAGTGACCTACGGCATCTGTTGCAATCCAGATGGCAAGGGCGGCTTCGAATACATTGCCGGCGTCGAGATCGACAAACTCGACGACCTGCCGGATAAATACCGTTGGGTCGAGGTTCAGCCTCAGCACTACGCCGTGTTCGAGCACAAAGGCTCTCTGGATATGTTGCCCCAGACGTTTCAGTACATCTGGAAAACCTGGCTGCCGCAGTCCGGTTATCAGGCGGCGGACGCGCCTGAATTCGAACGCTACAGCGAAGATTTCAATCCGAAGCTCAAGACCGGCGTGCTGGAAATCTGGCTACCGCTCAAGCCGTAATGACTGCATCGAGAGGCGGATCGGTGATTCGCCTCTCGATGTCGTGGTGGCGCTGATTTATGATCTCCAGCCTTTCCATCGCTGATCCCGAGCTGCCATGAACGCCGTCATCCGCCACGTCACACCTGCTGATCTGGACCGCTGCTACGCCATCGAAACCGTTGCCTATGAAGGCGACGAAGCCGCCACCCGGGAAAAAATCGCCACGCGCATCGCCACCTGGCCCAAAGGTTTCATCGTGGCCGAAGTCGATGGCGTCGTAGCCGGTTTCATCAATTCCGGTGCGGCGTTTCAGGTAGAAATGTCGGACGAGGCGTTCAAGGAACTGATCGGCCACGACCCGGCCGGCCCGCACGTGGTGATCATGTCGGTGGTGGTGCACCCGGATTTTCAGGGGCGGGGGCTGGCGAAACGGTTGATGGGCGAATTCATCGAGCGGATGCGCGCGCTGGGCAAGACCAGCATCCACCTGATGTGCAAGGAGCGGCACATTCCGCTGTATGCCGGGTTTGGGTTTGCCTACGTCAAGCCTTCAGCGTCTGACCATGGCGGGATGGCGTGGCATGAGATGGTGCTCGAGTTGAGGCAAGAGCAAATGAGTTCTTGAGATCAGTTTTTTAATGGCCTAAATTCAGACCTTGTTGCGTAAGCCATCCTGTGTGGATGGCGAGCAGAGGAATGAATGATGCGAGTTGAAACAATCAGTTTTGTAAAAAAGAACGCGGCAGCGCTGGATCTTTCGGAGCCGATACTCGTCACGCAAAATGGCGTCCCGGCGTATGTGATCGAATCCTATGAGGAGCGAAAGAGGCGAGATGAGGCTATTGCGCTGATCAAGCTTCTTTCATTCTCTTCTCGCGACAAGGAGCAGGGAACGCTGATTTCTGGCGACACTTTGCTGGCCAGACTGGCCCAGCGGCGCCAATTGCTGCAAGACGATAACGATGCCTGAGGCCTTCAGGGTAGAGTTTGCGACGGCTGCGGAGCATGGGGTTATGTCGCTGGAGCACTATCTGACGCAGCAATGCGGTCGCAAAAAAGCGGCAGAGATGGTCGATCAACTGGTGATGCAGATCGTTACGGCGCTTAGCAGTCAGGCCCATGTTTACGGTGTTTGCCAGGAAGCGGCGTCGCTTGGGGTGACTCATTTTCGTGAGTGCCTTCCTATGGGGCAGCGAGTTTTGTATGAGGTGTTCCCGAGCGAAAACCTTGTAGTGGTCGCTTCGGTTATCGGCCCGCGTCAAAGTATCGAGAAACAATTGCTCGATTACTGTCTTCTCCTCTAACAGCTAGCCAAATCTCAAAAGGGTTGCCTCAAGGCACCCTTTTTCGTGTTCGATCAGTAAAGGTGCTCTCGCACTCTGGCTGGCGCTTCCCGGTCATACGTCTCGGTATCGAACTGGCATAACCCCCTCAGAAAATCAGCCCCATGCGCCGTTCGTAACCGATCCGCCCCCTGTAGGCTTCGCCGCTGTCGACCCAGCCGAATTTTGCGTAAAGCGCGATGGCCGATTCGTTATCGGCATCCACCGACAACTCCAGCCCTTTTATGTCCGGAAACGCCTGACGCGCGACGTCGGGCAGGGCTTGCAGACAGGCCTTGCCATAGCCTTTGCCCTGGGCCCGATGATCGACTTGCAGTGCGTGAAGGGTGGCGCTGTGTTCATCGGCCCACGCTGGCAATACGGGCGGGCGTTTGAGCAGCAGAAAGGCCACGGGAACATCCTCGACCAGTAGCGCAAATCCTTTGACGCCGGGACCGGGTTTGGACAGCAAGGTGTGCAACGCACCGTGAATGTCGCCGGAGAACTTGATTTGTTCTTTGTGAACTTCAATGGCCTCGATCTGCTGGCGCTGGAGCGCGTTCAGGCTGTCGTAAGGCATGAGTCGGGTTGTCACTGGAGTGTCCTTTTTCCAACAAAAAGTGTTTCGGATTCTAACGAGTTTGCGTCCATGGATTATTTTTATTTCGGCTGTCGATTTGGCTTTTCGCCAGACGACTAAGGGTGTCTTCACAATAAAAACCACGGAGAACCACGATGAACGCAACCCACGAAATCCAGGCCCTGATCGACACCTATCGTCAGGCGGTCATTGCCAAGGATGTCGAGAAACTCATGCCCCTGTATGCCGAGGACATCGTCTCCTACGACGCGGTCAAAGCCCTGCAATTTCGGGGCAAGGCCGCCTACCGCGCGCATTGGCAGGAATGCCTGGAAATGTGCCAAGGCGCGCACACGTTCGACTTCGACCCTATGAATATCGTGGCAGACGAGCACATCGCCTTCGCCCATTGGCTGGCCCATTGCGGCGGCACCAACGACAAGGGCGAGACCCAGGCCTGCTGGATGCGGGTGACCGCCTGCTATCGGCGCGACGATGGGCACTGGCGCATCGTCCACGAACACTGGTCGGCCCCGTTCGACATGATGAGTGGAACGGCGCTGTTCAACCTGGAACCCTGAGCGTGGTGCTGATTCGTCGGGAATGTCGCGAAAGCGTCAATCTGCAGCCATAGTTGATCCGTTCGATTCAGGAGAGCCCCATGAAGTATTTATGCTTGGTCTACAGCAACGAGCACGAGTTGCACTCGCTGCCCGAAAGCCCGAATGACGCTGAATGCATGGCTTACGCCGAGGCGATCCAGGGCAGCGGCCGAATGGTCGCCGCCGAGGCGCTGGAGTCGGTGCGGACAGCGACCACGGTGCGGATGCGCAACGGCAAAATGTCGATCACCGACGGCCCGTTCGCCGAAACCAAGGAGCAATTGGCCGGCTTTTACCTGATTGATGCCAAAGACCTCAATGACGCCATCCAGGTTGCCGGCAGCATCCCGGCGGCCCGGGTCGGCTGTGTCGAGGTGCGTCCCGTTCGTCAGTTGAATCCCGGCGCCTGATGTCGGCCGAGTCGGTACGGGCGCAGGTCGAGCAGGTTTACCGCGCAGACTCACGGCGGATTCTGGCGACCCTGATCCGTTTGCTCGGCGATTTTGACCTCGCCGAAGAAGCCTTGCACGAGGCGTTTTTCGTCGCGCTCGAGCGCTGGCAGCGTGACGGTGTGCCGGACACTCCGCGTACCTGGCTCGTGTCCACGGGGCGTTTCAAGGCCATTGATGTATTGCGTCGGCGCGCACGCTTCATCGCGTCGCAACCAATGTTGATCGCTCAACTGGAGGCGCTGGAACAGGCCGACTGGAGTGACGAAGACGTGGAAGACGATCGCCTGCGCCTGATCTTCACCTGTTGTCACCCGGCACTCGCGGCGGACGCCCAGGTGCCGTTGACGCTGCGCGAAGTCTGCGACCTGACCACGGAAGAAATCGCCCGAGCCTTTCTGTCGACGCCCGCGACCATCGCCCAGCGCATCGTGCGTGCCAAGGCGAAAATCCGTGACGCGAAAATTCCTTATCAAGTGCCGACCCTGGCGGAACTGCCCGAGCGCCTGGACAGCGTGCTGCGGGTGATTTACCTGGTGTTCAACGAAGGCTATTCCGCGTCCATGGGCACGGGACTGACCCGTGAGGATTTGACCCGAGAGGCGATTCGGCTCGGTCGTTTGTTGATGGAACTACTGCCTGAACCCGAGGTGATGGGGCTGTTGGCGCTGATGCTGCTACACGAGTCCCGACGCCCGGCCAGAACCTCTGCTAGCGCAGAGTTGATCGTGCTGGATGAACAGGACCGTTCGTTGTGGGGCGCCGAGATGATTGCTGAAGGCTGTGCACTGGTGGAGCGTGCACTGACAACCCGGCGCTTCGGGCCGTACTGCCTGCAAGCGGCGATCGCGGCATCGCATGCCGAAGCGCCCACGGCGGCGGAAACAGACTGGCTGGAGATTGTGGGTCTGTATGAGGTGTTGTTGCGGGTGGCACCTTCGCCAGTGATCGAATTGAACCGTGCGGCGGCGATCTCCAAACGGGATGGGCCGTTGGCGGGACTGACACTGGTTGAAGGGATTCTGGCGCGGGGTGATTTGCAGGATTACCACTTGGCGCACGCGGCGAAGGCGGAGTTTTGTCGGCAGTTGGGAAAGGTTGAAGAGGCGAGGGCGGCTTATGAACGGGCGCTTGAGTTGACGCAGCAAGTGCCGGAACGGCGGTTTATCGAGGCCCGGATCAAGGCATTAAAATAAGGTGAATTTGCTGGCGCCACAGCTATTCCAGCATCTTGCCAAGCAACCAACTCCCGGCCGGACCTGGCGGATGCAGCCGCGACCACAGCGCATCGACGAACACCGGTTTTGGCCAGCCGCGCACCTCCAGTTCCTGCAACGTCCCTGGCCCAAACCGCTCCACCAGCCACCGGGGCAACGGCGCCCAACCGAATCCGCCCTGAGCCATTTCCAACAGCATCAGATAACTCGGCGCCGACCAGACACGCCCCTTTGCCCGGCTTTCATACGGATTGACGATCGTCGCCAGACGCAACTCCCGGTGTTGTTGCAACACGTCTTGATTGATGTGGCTCAGCGCTGCCAACGGATGCTCGCGGGACACGAACAGGGCAATCTCGGTCCGCTCTTCCACGGTCGAACTGACCAGGTCCGGGGGGTAACTGTCTTGTTTTTCGGCGAAGGCCACATGCGCCCGACCCCGTTGCACCAAGGCCACCAAGTCATCGCACTCGGCGATCAGGCATTCAAGTTCCAGGTCCGGGTAACGCTGCTCGAAGGCACTGAGCGCCGCCTCGAAACGGTCGGATTGATACGTGTCGGAAATCGCCACGGTCAGTTTTGGCTCGACCCCTTGGGACAGTTGGCTGGCGGTCATGTCCAGTCGACTGGTGGCGGCCAGAATGTCCTCGGCCCGTTGCAGCATCACGTGCCCGGCCGGGGTCAGGCTCGGTTTGCGGCTGCTGCGATCGAACAGAGTCAGGTTCAAGTCGATTTCAAGGCTGGCCACGGCGGCGCTGATGGTCGACTGACTGCGGCCCAGTTTGCGCGCTGCGGCGGAAAACGAGCCTTGAGTCGCTGCCTGAACGAATGCCTGCAACACTTCTTGAGAGGCCATGAACTATCGCCTTGATCGATGGTTATTGGTTATGAAGTATCGGTGTGAAGAAAGATCATGGCAACCACAGTCACTCAGAGGAGTCTGGTCATGAACGCCAACAAATCCATCACTGAACGTATTTTCCAGGCCATCGGTTTCGAATTGTTGGCCATCCTGATCTGTACCCCGTTGCTGGCGTGGATCCTGGACAAACCGATGCTCGACATGGGCGTCGTAACCATGGCTATCGCCGCACTTGCCCTGGCCTGGAACGTGGTCTTCAACGGATTGTTCGACCGTGCACTCAAACACTACGGCATCGTGCACAACGCGTGGGTACGTGTTGTCCATGCGCTGTTGTTCGAAGGCGGTCTGGTCGCGGTGGGTGTGCCGTTGATTGCCTGGTGGCTGAACATCAGCCTGTGGCAAGCATTCTTGCTGGATATCGGCGTGCTGCTGTTTTTCCTGCCGTATACCTACGTCTACCACTGGACCTATGACGCAGTGCGGGAGCGGGTCCTGATGCCTCGCACCGTTCATTGAGCACGGTCATTTTTTGTGGCGAAGGGTAATCCCTCTCGCCACTGGCGGCCCGGCGCGACCCAACGCGCTATTGCCCGTCAGACTGAACAGGTCCGTGTCGCGGGTTTCACAGGTTCACTTGAGCCGCATCATCGCAAGACAGGATGACGGTTTTATGACAGTTAAGTAACGTAAACGATTGCGCTACCAATGGTCGGAATATCCTCAAGAAGCGCTCTGGCACGCCGATTACGGTTAGGTTACGTTGCGCGCCCTCGGCTATCAGCCAACGTCGCAGACAGGGATGTCCGGACTTCTTTCACGCCTCACCCGGCGTGCTTCATTCCTGTCATGAGTACCTTCAGATGTTTTTGCAAAAGTCCTTGAGAGCGCAAATTCTCGCCCTGCTGAGCGGCAGTCTGTTCGCGATGCTGTTGATCGCCCAGGCCTGCTTTCACTTTCTGTCCAGTGGTGTTCAGAATTACGCGAATCTGATCGAAGGCCCGCTGCACACCTCGCAATTGATCGACGAAGCCAACCTGCAATTCAAGGTTCAGGTTCAGGAGTGGAAAAACGTCCTGCTACGCGGCAAGCAGCCTGCGGAGATGAACAAATACTGGAAGCAATTCGAAGACCGTCAGCACGATGTGCAGGGCATCCTCGGGGAACTGGCCGGGCAGAAGGGTATCGCCCCGTCACTCAAGACTCGCATCGAACGCCTGCGCGACGAACATCGTCTGTTAGGCGCGGCTTATCAGAAGGGCCGTGACGCCTACGTGGCGGCAGGCGCCGACCCAACGGTTGGCGACACGGCGGTCAAAGGTGTGGACCGCGCGACCAGCGAGCAGATGAGTGAGTTGGTCAGCGAATTGCGCAAGCAGGGTGCCGAGCAATCGAAGCTGATCAGCGCCGCCGCCGACCGCACCGTGTTGCTGGGGATCATTGTGATGCTCGCCTCGGGTCTGTTGATCGGGTTATTGAGCCTGTGGCTGGTTAACCGCAACCTGGTGGAACCGATTCGCAAACTGATCGAATACGTGGCGCAACTCAGCCAGGGTCGTTTCGCCGAACGCGTAACCAGCACCCGTCAGGACGAGCTGGGCAAGCTGGCGATGGCCGCCAATACCTTGCGCGATTTTCTAGCCGAAACCTTCAACCGTTTGCAGCGCAGCGCCTCGGAACTGGACAGCGCCAGCGGTGAGCTGAATTCCATCGCAACCCTGATGGCCAGCGGCACTAACGAGCAGTTCAATCGCACCGATCAGGTGGCCACGGCGATGAACGAAATGTCCGCTACCGCGCAAGAAGTCGCGCGTCACGCAGCCGATGCGGCACGTGCCGCCGACGATGCCGACCAGTCCGCCCAGCAGGGCGAAAAGGTCATGCAGGGCACCATTCACACCATCACCCAAATGCGCGGCGAGATTGCCAATACCGCCACGGTCATCCGTCGTCTGGAAACCGACAGCGGGCGCATCGGCAAGGTGCTGGAAGTGATTCGCGGCATCGCCGAGCAAACTAATCTGCTGGCGCTCAACGCCGCCATCGAAGCAGCCCGAGCCGGTGAAGCCGGGCGCGGTTTTGCGGTAGTGGCCGATGAAGTCCGCAGCCTGGCCCAGCGCACGGCGGCGTCGATCATCGAGATCAATCAGATCATTCAAACGGTGCAAACCGGTGCGGTGGACGCCGCTCAGGCAATTGAAAGCGGTCAGTCGCGCAGTGAGGAAAGTGTCGAGCAAGTGACTCAGGCCGGCGTCATGCTGGAGCGCATCACCCTTGCCGTGGAAGCCATCCGCGACATGAACCGCCAGATCGCCACCGCCGCGGAAGAGCAGACGTCGGTGGCCGAAGACATCTCGCGAAACCTCACCGAGATCACCAGCATCGCCAGCACCAATCTGGACAACGTGCAGCGCACCGAAGCGGCGAGTCACAACCTGCACGGGTTGTCGGGGCAGTTGAATGAAGTCACGGCACGTTTAAGCGCGTAAAGGGACTGGCTGTGTACCGGTTTGCTTACCGAGTCGGTGCACAGTCGATCTCAAGCCCGCAGTGTCGATGTCGATGATCATGGTCAGCCTCACCTCCGTTTCGATCACCCCGACGGCCACAACGGCGTCGAACAAGACCGCCGTCAGCGACAGCAGGCGTTGCAGTACCTTTGGTTCCGTGGTCAGTACGACTGCTTAAATCGGTGCTGGAATGCTTGTCCTTCCTGATGTGATTGCCTGAATCGGACATGCAAAAAAGCCGCGCGATCCGAAGATCGCGCGGCTTGGTGTTTGTGCATCAGGTGTCTTGTTTGTCGCTCAGTACTTTGCCGGTGGAGGCATCAAAGTCCACGTCAAATTCTTTGCCGTCGGCGGTGCGCAGTTCGACTTCGTACTCGTAGTTATTGAAATGGTTATCCAGATCCGTGTCGGTGATGGTCGCACCCGGATGCAGTTTCAGAGCAGCCTGGTTCATTTCTTCCAATGGCTTGATCTTGCCGCTTTTGACCAGCTCCGGGATCTGGTCGACGCGGACATCGGCCTGGGCCAGGCCAGCGGTAAGGGTCAAGGCAGCGGCAGTGAACAGGGCAGTCAGGGTTTTCATGAGGTTCTTTCCTTGGATGAGCTGGTTAAGTGGGATCAGGTTAACCGGCGCAACTTAATCCACCCTTAATTCTCCGATCACGACGGGCTATAGATCGTTTCCACGTTGATCAGTAACCGTTGTTCTGCAACAACTGCGCAACACTGGCCGCCGCCGGGCGTTTGTAGAACTTGAGCAGTTCGCTGGCGCGGTTGGTGAAAATACCGTCGACGCCGGCGTCCATGACTTTCTGGTAATCCACGGCATCGTCGATGGTGTAAACGTGCACCAACAAGCCCTGGTCGTGGGTGTACTGGTTCATCCAGGGTTGCACCAGGTCTGAGTAACTCTGATCACTACCCTGGGTCAGCGCGGCAGAAGGGCCGGTGCCGATCGCGCCCTGGGCTTTGGCGTACTCGACCCATTGCTGAAACTCGGCTTTGTCTTTCGGTTGTTGTTTGGCGTAGTAAGTGGATTTGTCCTTGTCGCCGGACTCGGCAAACGTCACCTTGGATTTCGGTTCCATACCGCCCTCACCGACCCACAGCAGGAGGATTTTCGGCACTTTCGGCATTTCCTTCTCAAGCAGTTCGAGGCTGCTCTTCTCGAAGGTTTGCAGTACGACTTTACCTTTGCCCTGGCCAACCGCCAGGTTGCTCTTCGCCAGATTCGACCCCGCCGGGCTCAACCAGCCGCGATCCTGGAGTTTCTCCTTGAGGTCGCGCTCGATCCCGGGAAACTGCTTCGGCTCTTTGGTTTCGATGTACAGACCGGGCTTGTGCAGCGGATTGCCTTGGGCAATGTCGATAATTTCATCGAGGGTCAGAACGTTCAGACCGACGTAAGAAGGACGCGCGCGATCCGGGTAGGCGGTGTTGAACCAACTGCCGGCATCGAGGGTTTTCAGCTCGGCGATAGTGAACTCGTTGGCCGGGCGGTCCTTGCGCTCTGGGAATTTACTGGCAACGTCGGTGGTGCGCTGCAGGTTGTCGTCGTGCAGGGCGAACAGCACGCCATCCTTGCTGCGTTGCACGTCCATTTCCAGATAGTCGGCACCCAGATCTCGGGCCAGTTTGTAGGCGGCGGCGGTTGATTCCGGTGCATCGAAGGACGCGCCACGGTGGGCGATCACGGCCGGATGCGGGATGCCCGCGCGGGTTGCCAGGGCGGTGGGGCTTGGCTCGCTGGCGGCCTGTGCCTGGCCGAGGCCCAGCATCATACTCAGCAGCAGTGCGCGCTTGGTGAAGGTAACAGGCATGGTCGAGGTCCTTTCGCAGATTATAAAAGACGTATCTTTTAACAACTGAGCGCCGCTTGCGCTATCGCCAGATCGACATAAACGTGTTTAAAACAGATTTTTTCAGCGCTTTTGTGCGCTTCTTTGCAGTACTCTTGGCTCCGGAAGTTTCCCCGGCAGAGGGAAACCCATTCGCTTGCTCTGCGTGTAAACCATCGATCACCGGTCCTTTACGACCTTCTGTGAGGTTTATCATGCGCATCACTTCCGAGCTCATCTGCCAGGCCGCCGACCAACTCAAAGGCTTCGTCGGCCTCAATCGCAAATCCGGCCAGTACATCGTGCGTTTCAGCGAAGACTCTTTCGGCATGGACGTGGCTGACGACGGCATTATTCCCACCAGCGAATTCGTCTGGGCCTCAGGTTCCGGGCAGGCCATGACGCTCAAGCGTGAGTTGATTCAGTTGTTGCTGGATCAGAACATCGATGACCGGATCAACATCACCGAGCCGTTGCGGGTGTACATGAATCGGCGGGAGGTGCCGCAGATTTCGGCGGTTCGCAGTCTGGTGCAGCGCTGTTGCGGTGGCTGTGGTGGCTCTGCAACATAGAACCGTCCAGATTGGTCTTGTCATCGACATATAACTAATGTGGGAGCAACTGTCATGTTGGTTTCTATGTTGGAGGCTGTTAAAAAGACAACCGGGTATCCACAGTTTCAACCCGTGTGATTTCCAACAACCGCAGCCTGTTTAGGCTGCGTGTTCTTTTCACTCAGTTTTATCCTTGGATTATGATTTTTGCCTCTTGCAGGCTGCGATCAACGCACGGACCAGCGGCGGCAACTTGCCCTTGAGTGCTGCGCGTTCAGGTTGGAACAGCGTTGCGACGAAGAACGGATGCCCGCGCAATTCCACCGCCCGCAAGTCGCCCGAAGCATCGTGTCCAACGGCGCACAGCTGTTGGGTCAACAACTCACGTTCGAACGCTGGATTAACGCCATAACGGCAGCGATAGCCTTCGACAATCTCAGCGCTTTCGTACGCCTGGGCGATCAACGAGCCTTCAACCAGATGAATGCTGTCGACGGCCTCCACCAGCGAACAGGTCAGTGGCGTGAGCAGTGCTCGCGTCGCATCCGGCGATGTTTCACCGTGTTCGGCATCGTCCCAACCCAGAACATGTCGGGCGTATTCGAGTACGGCGTGTTGAAAACCGCCACAGGTGCCAAGAAAGGGGCGTTGCTGTTCACGGGCAAAACGAATCGCCCGCAACGCACCGTCCCTATCGCGGTAAGGGCTGGCGGGCACGCACCAGAAACCGTCGAATTCAGCCAATGACGCATCGGCGCTGATGCGGTCAGTGGCCAACCATTGGAACCGCACGTCTGTGTTCGCCTGTTCAGCGGCCATGCCGAGGGCGATGGGGATGGCTTGGTGAGCAGTGACTTGCGGATCGTAATCGCCGATCAGGGCGATGCGGATTGGGCGGGTTTCCATGAGTGCGCTCCACGTTTGTTGATTCCTGGCACCCACTATAGATTGGCGTTCACGCACTTAATATTGGCGTTATCCCAATTGATCAATGCACCGATGCACTATCGACTGGATTACCCCGACCTGTCGCTGATCCTCGCGTTGGTGCGTGGCGGCTCTCTGGCCCAGGCGTCGACGTTGTTGAAGGTCGATGTTTCGACCGTATTTCGCGCCGTGCGCCGACTGGAAGCTGCGCTGGGCCAGCAACTGTTCGAAAAAAGCCGCGCCGACTACTTGCCCACCACCTTGGCGCAAGCCCTGGCCGAGCAGGCTGAGCGGGCCCGACTGTCGCGCCTTGCGCTCGGTGGTGACGTTGTTCGATGAGTTGGGGCGGGCGCTTCGATTGCCTTGACCGAGCGCTAAACCTTCGGCTGATCCTTGCGCACGAAGTGCTGATGCATTTCCGAGGTCAGGCTTTCGATACGTTCGCTGAGGGTCTTGGTCATTTCGGTGAGCCGGGTGTTTTGCTCGAGCAGTTCCAGCAGTTGCGCGGTGTTCTGCGCCGCTTGCGCCTGACGTTCACTGTTGGCGACGGCAAGGGATTCGCGGTGTAGAGCGTCGGCCTCGGACTGGGCTTTATCCCGCGCCGCCTGACGGGTCTGGGCCAGCAGGATCAGCGGCGCGGCATACGCCGATTGCAGGCTGAACGCCAGGTTCAGCAGGATGAACGGGTAGAGATCGAAGTGAGCCACGCCGAACAGATTGAGGCAAACCCACAACACCACGATCAGCGTCTGTGCACCGAGAAAGGTCGGCGTGCCGAAGAACCGCGCAAAGGCCTCGGCGCGCAGGGCGAACTTGTCGTTGCCGAAGGTGGGCGCCAGGTGTGCGTGGGGGCGATGAAAGCGCAGGTGGTCGACGGGGTCGGCGTGTTTAGTGTCAGAAGTCGTGGCGGTCATGGTGCTCTCTGCATGGTGCTGGGACTGAGGCTCACTATAGCCCCAGCGCCAGTTTCATTCTGAAACACACTGCGGTGTTTTATTCAGCGCTTCCGATCACCGCTAAAGCAGCGGACATTGTCATTTATTGCAATTCGATCTAGAGCTGATAGCAGGCCAGAAACATGTCCAGCGCCGACTCCACCACTGTGGTCTGCATCTCGGCTGACAGGCCGGGCAGGCCCATGGAAATCTGTGGCCAGAACGCAAAGGATTTGAGCATTCCCTGAATCTGTTGTGCAGCGAATTCAGGGGCAACCGGTTTCAATCGGCCATCGGCCTGGGCCGCGCGGATCCACACCGTCAGGCCTTCTTCGCGTTCCCCCATACGAGCGACCATATTCTGGGCGCGCTCAGGGGAATGGATGGTGGCGGCGATAGCCACTCGTGCCAGGTCGAGAAAATTGTCATCGCCCAGCATCTGCAATTTCGCCATCAGCATCCGACGCATCTGGTCGCGCAGCGGCAGGTCGGGGTGGTAGGGCGTTTCCTGTTCTGCCGTCACCCGCGCCCATAATTGATTGAGGATTTCGGCGAACAACTCTTCCTTGCTGGGGAAATGGTTGTACACCGTGCGCTTCGACACGCCGGCGGTGGCGGCGATCTTGTCCATGCTGGTGATGTCGAAACCGTTGGCACGGAATTCGGCAATCGCCGCTTGAATGATGGCTTCGCGTTTTCGGTCGGTGAGGCGCTGTGGAGCTGTCATAAGTACGCTTCGGCAGGAAGAAGTGAGAATTACACTCGGCAGTTTACTTGTGATCGGCTTTGATGCAACCTAGAAACTACACTGTGCAGTGTAATGTTTTGTTAATCCTGCGCAGTGAACACTAGAATCTCCGGCTGATGCGTGCGTGCCTTGGCCATTTATCGTCCCAAGCGGAAAACCGAGAATCATGTGGTTTTCCAGGAGTCATTCAGTCATGGCCACTTCAACTTCCCCTGCGGACAACGTCTCCACGCCTGAAGCATCCCGTCAGGCAGAAGGGAGCTTCCGAAACCATGCGCCCGTGCAACGTGAAGGCTTTCGCAAAATGGTGCGCATCATGTGGGGCATGATCTTCCGAAAACCGCGTAACACCCGTCCGACGGCGCCTGTCCCAGTGCAAACCCTGACTCAGACAGCGTTGATCGCCGCCCCTGATCACAGCGTTTATCGTCTCGGTCATTCCACCGTACTGCTGAAGCAGCGGGGCAAATTCTGGATCACCGATCCGGTCTTCGCCGAGCGCGCCTCACCGGTGCAATGGGCCGGCCCCAAGCGTTTTCACCAGCCGCCGATCAGCCTCGAAGAGCTGCCGCCGATCGAAGCGGTGATCCTGTCCCACGATCACTACGACCACCTCGATTATCAAGCGGTGCTCAAACTGGCGGACAAGGCCAAGTACTTTCTGACGCCGCTGGGCGTGGGCGACACCTTGATCAAGTGGGGCATCGACGCCAGCAAAGTCCGACAACTGGACTGGTGGCAAGGCACTGAGGTCGACGGTATTCAGTTCATCGCCACACCTTCGCAGCACTTTTCCGGTCGAGGTCTGTTCGATGGCAACAGCACGCTTTGGGCCTCGTGGGTGATGATCGACGGTGACACCCGAATCTTCTTCAGCGGCGACAGCGGTTACTTCGATGGCTTCAAACGCATCGGCGAACAGTACGGCCCATTCGACCTGACGCTCATGGAAACCGGAGCCTACAACGTCGAGTGGCCGCATGTGCACATGCAGCCGGAGCAAACCCTACAGGCGCACATCGACCTCAAAGGTCGGTGGTTATTGCCGATTCACAACGGCACGTTCGATTTGTCGATGCACGCCTGGTACGAACCCTTCGACCGCATCCTGGCGTTGGCCTGGGAGCGGAATGTCTCGATTACCACGCCGCAGATGGGGCAGGCGTTCAACGTGATGTATCCGCAGCGGGGTGGAACCTGGTGGTCGGAGATGGAAAACGCTGGCGATCAGGTGGAGACTCAGAACGCATGACGTTGTGAAGCCGGGCTGCTTACCGCTGCAAGCGGCCCGGGCCGACATCTCACTCAACCATCGCATAATCCGCCCGCCCCACCGGATCAGGCGTAGTCCCTTTCACATTCATCCCTCGACCCGGTGCAAACCCCGGGAAGAACACTAACCCCTCCGATTCAAACCGGTAAGCCAACGCGAGCCGCGTAACATCCAGCACATCGCGTTCATCTTCAAATCGCTGAATAGCGTCAACCGAAACCCCGGATTCCCGAGACAGTTCCTCCACACTCCAACCCAGCATCGCTCGGGCCTGAACGCTATGCGCGGGGGTGAATTGGAAAAGGGCGATACGTTCCAGGGTGATTTTCATCGCATGAGAGGCCATGGTGTTCTCCGGGCTCAAGAGTGCTGATTCAAAAAATACTGTGTTTTTGTACAGTTGTTTTGTTCCCGAATCAAACTCATTTTTTGATTGGTTCTATCTCGTCCCGTCCAGCCAGGTCGTTGGTGCCTGTCCCAGTACGCGCCGGAACATCGTTGAGAACGCCGCCGGGCTGTCATAGCCAAAGTCCAGGGCGATCCGCGTTACCGGTTCGCCCACCACCAGCCGCGCCAGCGCCAGCACCACGCAAGCCCGCTGCCGCCATTGGCTGAAACTCAGCCCCGTTTGGTGGCGGAACAGGCGATTGAAAGTGCGCAGGCTGATGTGTAATTGATCGGCCCATTGCTGTGGCGACTGATGAGCGTCGGGCCGCTGCACGAAGCCCTGGCACAACGCGAGCAGCCGCGCATCGACGGGCAGGGGAATGTGCAACGGCAGGTGAGTGCTGCGCGCCAGTTCATGCAGCAGCAAGCCGATCAGCATACCGTCGCGCCCACGCTCGTCATACGCCAGCGGGATCTCCACCGCCTCCATCAGCAAATGCCGCATCAATGGCGAAACGCTGATCACCTGACAACGATCCCCCAGATCCACGGCCCCCGGCTCGATGTACAAACTGCGCGTGCTCACCCCCAGCATCAGCACCTCATGCGCCACCCCCGGCGGAATCCATACCGCCCGCTGCGGCGGCACCACCCAACTGCCGTCGAGCGTGCTGACCTGCATCACGCCGGTGGCGCCGTACAACAATTGCGCCCGCCGATGTGTATGACGAGGCAACAAATGGCCGTGGGAATAATCCGTACCGATGGCCACCACCGGCCGTGGCGTGTGGTCCAGCAGATCAATCGAAACATTGCGCATCGAGCAGCCCCAGCGGTTGGCGTAAACGCGAACATTATTGGCTGGCTTGCTGAAGCAGGCCAAGGCGCATCGTTCTATCGTCGACCGCTCTCAATCAACGGACGACACCGATGTTCTATCTCCTGCTGGCACTCTTCGGCTGCATGACCGGCATCACCGCGGTGCTGTTCGGTTTCGGCGGCGGTTTCGTCGTCGTGCCACTGCTGTACCGCATGCTCATGACCAGCCACGGCACAGACGATCCCGTCAGCCAATCGGCGATGCACATTGCTGTGGCAACTTCGACCTGTTTGATGATCATCAATGCAACGATCGCCACCGGAAAACACCGACGCGCCGGCAATCTCATTCGTCATTACCTGTGGCCGTTGGGCGGGTTTATCGGCGTGGGCGCGGTAATCGGCGCCTTAGCGGCGATGTGGGCAAGTGGCGAGGTAATTCGCTATGCCTTCATCGCGTACCTGGGCGTGACTATCGCGGATTGCCTGTTGCGACGCGGCTTTCTTACAGCGCCCGACACGGCAATCCCACGGCGATTGGGAAGGGCAGAAGTGTCTGGCGGCGGCGTAGGCATCGGCACCATTGCCACATTTCTCGGCGTAGGCGGCAGCGTCATGACCGTGCCGCTGTTGCGGCGTTGTGGGTTGAGCATGTCCCAGGCGACGTCCATGGCCAATCCGCTCAGTTTGCCCGTGGCGTTGGCTGGGACGCTGACTTACATGGCAATGGCCGGCTTCACCGAGTTTGATCTTGGGCCGTGGTTTGTCGGTTATGTGGATCTGCTGGCGTTTGCGGTGTTGACGGTCGGGTCTATGGTGGGGATTCGGTTGGCTGCGCCGTGGATTGGGCGAATACCGGATCGAACCCATGCGCGGGTGTATATCGGTTTGCTGGTGCTGGTGATGATCAGTCTGTGCCTGAGTTAAACACAGTTACTTCGCCTCTAACCCCGGCGCTTCACGAATAATGAAGTGATCCAGGTTCTCAATATTCGCACTGAACACCCCGAACGTTTCTTCGGGGTTTTTCTTGCTCGGCACCTGCTTCAACTCCGGCGTCACGCCATAAAAGAAGCAATACAATTCTTTCCCGCTCTCACCGGCGTGCTTGATCTCTTCCAGAAACACTTTGCGCTTGCGGTAGTTGTCGATCAGCTTTTTGCTCAGGTAAACGTTGACTGAATAAGGCTTCTTCTTCGCCTCGTCCGCTTGCTTGAACCAGACCTTCTGTTCGAAATCGATGCGAAAGCTCTGCGTGTAATCCTTGATCTCCTTGATCTTGCCCCAGTAAATCAGCCCCTTATTGTCCTGCAGATACTCGATTTTTTTGAAGAACGACCCATAAGGCGCCGTGTGCTCACCAATCTTCAGCGGCATGCGCTTGAGCAACTCCTTGTCCTCGAAGTTCGACACAAAACACTCCACCGGGTGGGCGAAGACACTGGTCTTGTCCGGTGCCGACTCGCGGCTCGGGTGCTCGACATTACTGGCCGCTGAAGAGGGTTTCGGATCGTCCCGCATCACATCAGCCGCCACCGCCGGGTTCGACGGCTTACGCACATACTCACGCCGCGTCAGCAACAACTCCGACGGGAAATGCTCCTCGCGACTGTCATCCGTTTCCGCACCGTTCGCGTCCACACCTGACGCCGACGCCTTGAGACTGACATAAGGACAATCCACCACATGCCGGGTGCTGGGCGTGTTCTTGAAGTGCGGGGTGCGAACGTAATTCACGTTCTTGGCGTTTAACGTCGTCAACACATTCGCCGCATCGAAGGCCGTCCTGCATGCGTCATTGGGACATTGGAAGTGTTCTTTGGCGGAATCGAACTCCATGGTTTCGTCGACATTCAAATCGCGCACGTCATAGATCGACAGCTTGTCGTCGAGGCTGAGGCAGTAGGCGAGGTCGAATTTCATGGGTGGCTCGGGTCCTTGAGTGGGGAAGGGTATTAATAGCGGGAGGCGGGGCGGGTTGCACTGAATGTTTTCAACACAGCGCGAAATTTGCGGAAAAACACCAAACCTGTGGGGAGCCTACTCGCGAAAAATTCACGAACACCGCCGGACAGGTCGCAGTCCTGGATCCGACAAGCAGGAGCTAACGAGTCGCTTTTAGCACTAAGCGAAGAAAGCGAGCAAACAAAAAACCGATCAGGAGACTGGTCGGTTTTTTGTGTTGAATGTTCAGTCCTCTATCACTTCGATTGCCATTTGTCTCGATAGACAAACGCGACTTGGTAGTCATAGGAGAGCAACTGAATGGCATGGTGGAAATGGGGCTGAAGAGTGCTGACCCAGTCGGGAGATACGTTGAAACCACCACTGTTCACATTGTTTTCAATGGGCATGCCCAGCGCTTCGATAACTGAGCCATCATCGCCAAAGTCTTTCGACAATTCCTCCCCTTCGCCCATCTCGGTTCGTTTGTCATACCATTCCAACCTGATTTTCAGTCCCACTACAATTTCAAACTCCAGCGAACTTGGTTAACTCATTGGAGGCGCCAAATTGGTCTCCCATTCATATATTCAAGCGTTGCAGCTAAGTTGAAATAGGTAGGCCGCGTCATACACTTTTTTCCCCAGCAAAGCCTCCAAGGCTCCAAGCTGCTCGTCCGTAAGGTTGTATCCCTCCCATCCTTGCTGCTCAGCAGTCCAACCCATAATGTTTTTAATTTCCTGATCGTACCCAGTCGGTAACTCCACTTCGAATGCCAGCAGTTCGTTATGTTTGTGAAAGGCTTCGATTACATAAATCAAGGTTCCACACTCCTAGAGCTGTCTGCGGGTTTGGTTTGCTTGCCGGTAATTGGATCATATTCTCCGAGATGGCGGCCGCCTTTGTCGTACATCTCCACAGTGCCGTGCTGCGAGTCCCATTCAAAAATTGTCCCTTTTGACGTTTTCCATCGTTTTCGAAGGCCACCGCCGCCTTTTAGCGGGGTCTTACGTTTCGCTCTCGTTGCATCGGGAAAGGCAATTAGCCCCTTCGGTGCGGGATGGTAATTGTGGTCAGCAACACTCACCACAACATACACCGGCCTAATCCCTGAATCAGCCGGAAACACCAGAATGAAATCCTTGTACTCCGGCGGATACACCGGGTCCACGATGATGCTGTCAGCCGCTTTCGTCGGCGGGTAAACCCAGATATGCGGTGCTTGCGGGGCCGCCTCCAGCGCAGGAATGGCAAGGATGTCGGAACCATCTACAGCCGGTGTCCAGATCAGTTCAATGCCGTCACCCAGGTCAGCCACCTGCTGGCTGCCACGCAATGTGAACTGCACGACATCAACCATTTCCCAATCGCGATTTTTGCCGCTGTAGAAACCGTATCCCTTGAGGCTGCCGTCAATCTGTTGCTCGACCCGCAGACGAACGCGGGTACGGGCCTGTTTGAGCGCCCGGAGTTGGTCTTCGGTGTAAAGCGAGCTGTCGCCCAGACTCGATGGTGTGACCAGCGCAACAAGGCCAACCAGCGTTGCTGTTACGGCGCTCGCGGCAGCCACGGGAGCAGCGGCGAATGCCGAGCCGGATTTGTCTAGGTGCCTGCGCGTGTTCCGATGAAATATTCCAGCCCCACTGGAAAATCAATTTTGAGTAAATCTGCAACCTGCCTGACCTGCTGCTCAGTGAGTTGCAGTTCACCGGGCTCTAACTCTTCGAGGGTTTTTGATTCAGTCAGTTGAGCCAGAATCTGGTTGAGCTTGTAATCTTTAAGAGCCAGTTCGAACTGCAATGTATCGTCCTGCTTCTCATCGGGGTAAAAGCCGGTGATGGAAAGATAGCGCATGTTTTTTCTCTCTTGGGTTACTTTGGGGTGGTCGGTTTTTTTGTGTTGAATCTTTCAGTCCATTATCACTTCGATCGCCACTTGTCTCGATAGACGAACGCTACTTGGTAGTCATAGGAGAGCAACTGAATGGCATGGTGGAAATGGGGCTGAAGAGTGCTGACCCAGTCGGGAGATACGTTGAAACCGCCATTATTCACATTGTTTTCAATGGGTATGCCCAGCGCTTCGATAACAGAGCCATCATCGCCAAAGTCTTTCGACAATTCCTCCCCTTCGCCCATCTCGGTTCGTTTGTCATACCATTCCAGTCTGATCTTCAGTCCCATAACGTCCTCATAAATATTTTTTGATGCTTCGATTTTTCTTCGGTGAGTCCAGCTGTTGGCCAGTCTCATAGTCGAAAGAACCTAAGTGGCTGCCATCACTTGAACGATAGGCTTCAAGTTCACCATGTAAAAAATCCCATTCGTAAATTGTTCTACCCTTCGCATCAGTCCAGCGATCCCGAAGTCCTCCCGCGTATGGGGTCTTCTTTTTTGTTCTTCTCAATCCAGGAAATGCAGTGATGTCTTCGGTTTCGGGGGCTGGGTGATAGGTGTGACCAGCTTCGGCTGTGCCTTTGCCCCGAACACTCACCACAATATAAACCGGACGTACCCCCGACCCCACCGGAAACACCAGAATGAAATCCTTGTACTCCGGCGGATACACCGGGTTCACGATGATGCTGTCAGCCGCTTTCGTCGGCGGGTAAACCCAGATATGCGGTGCTTGCGGGGCCGCCTCCAGCGCAGGAATGCCAAGGATGTCGGAACCCTCTACAGCCGGTGTCCAGATCAGTTCAATGCCGTCACCCAGGTCAGCCACCTGTTGGCTGCCACGCAAGGTGAACTGCGCGACATCAACCATTTCCCAATCGCGATTTTTGCCGGTGTAGAAAGCGTATCCCTTGAGGCTGCCGTCAGTCTGTTGCTCGACCCGCAGGCGAACGCGGGTGCGGGCCTGTTTCAGCGAACGGAGTTGGTCTTCGGTGTAAAGCGAGCTGTCGCCCAGATTCGAGGGTGTAACCAACGCTACGAGACCAACCAGCGCCGCTGCGGCGGTGCCTGCGGCTGCGGCGGGGACAGCGGCGAATGCCGAGCCGGCCAAGGCGAGGGAACCCAGACCGACGGGAATCGCTGCGCCACTGATCTTCTTCAGTGGCACAGCGCCCGATACATCCGCTTCGCGAGCACCCAGCAGAATCAAGTCACCGTAGTCTTTCAGGCTATCGGTCGGCACCATCCCTGAGGGATTCGAGTAATCGATGATGGCGTCCGGTAGCTTGCAGGACTTGGCGAAGACACATCCGGCTTGAGTGGGTCTTTGCCTTTCCTCTATGACCTGACGGCTGCGTTCGAAGGCGTCTTGCCTGGCCAGCATGGCTTCGTAGACTTTTTGCCTTGCGTCCCGCTCGGCCAATTCGGTGGCGGTCATGAAGCGGTGAGTGACGTGATGCCCATCACCGGAGGGCGGATTCTTTATCCGCGGAATGTCCTTGTTGCCAGCCACTGATCTTCCTTTTGTTCATCCATCGGCAACCCCGGAAAAGGGGCTGCGCGACGTTAACGAACGCGGCTAATCGTGGCTGTAGGACGAGTCCTGGATGACTCTAAGCGTTTTCTCTTTTTATCAGGACGGCAGTGCAATCCTTAGGACTCGCCGCCTTCGTGCACATGTGCCAATGAAGTTTTCCAGGCCCGATCACTCAAACTTCAACCTCTCCACCTTCTGAAACAGTGACGCTGTGAACTCATCCCGGTCGCTCGAATGGTGACAACGTCGATGACAGTTCGGACACAGCGCCACGGCGTTGCTCGGGCGATCCGAACCTTCCTGCGCCAAATGCTTAACGTGGTGAACCTCAAGAAACGGTCTGCCGCCCTTTTCAAACGGAGCAGGCTGACCACAGCCTTCGCATCTACCGTTAGCCTGTTGGCGAACCCAAGCTCTTACCTCTGGGTCGCGAACATAAGATTTTCCGCTGGACTGAGTCTGTTCTGGTTTCTCAATCCCTTTCGGCACGTCTTTAATCGGATGTTTCTCAAGTTTGGCAGATCGCTGTTCCAGCGTTGCCTCGTCCGCTGTAGGGACAAAATCCTCAGGCGTCAAAGTACTTGGAGCGTTGAGCGCTTCTCGAATGCTTCGCGCAACATTGGCGCCGACATTCTTGGCGGGTTTGTAACCCTTGATAGGCTCTCGACCCAACGCGGTCATGATTGTAGAAATGTTCTGCATTCGAAACTCTACTGAGCTCTTGGTGCGGCCTGCTAAGAAACCTTCGCGTAGAACACGATTTTCATGGGCCTTATTGAATGCCTGCCCGCTCTGCTCGCGTGACCATATGCTGAGATAAGAATCGACTGCAGCCTGAATCTCCACGTCACTCCAATCGTTGTTGCTCTTTTCCGTGTCCATACAATCGCCGAGGGTAGAAAACTCTCGGACGATACTGAGTGGCCATTACGACTGTCTACGAATATTCCTACAGAAAAGACTGATGCATCGTTCAGTCGGTCCTACAAAGGCACCTCGCTACTATCCCTCTGAATATTTCGGGGGCTTAACCACCGGCACCCGCCGACGCTTACGGTTGAGCAACAGAAAAGGCATGTCCGCGTAGGGACGAAAAAATGGAGTTTTCATTCCCCAATAAAGAAGCCCCGATCAGATCGGGGCTTTCATTTTTTCGATTTGTCGATTCAGGTCGCTACCGTCAAATCGCGGTTAGCTCTGGAATCAATCCCAACTCAACGCCCCACCAGTCTGATACTCAATAACCCGCGTCTCAAAGAAATTCTTCTCTTTCTTCAAGTCCATAATCTCGCTCATCCAAGGGAACGGGTTAGTCGTCCCTGGATACTCTTCCTTCAACCCAATCTGCGACAGGCGACGGTTAGCGATGAACTTCAGGTAGTCCTCCATCATCGCCGCATTCATGCCCAACACGCCGCGAGGCATGGTGTCGCGCGCGTATTCGATTTCCAGCTGAGTGCCTTGCAGAATCATCTGCGAAGCTTCTTCCTTCATTTCAGCGTCCCACAAGTGTGGGTTTTCGATTTTGATCTGGTTGATCACGTCGATGCCGAAGTTCAGGTGCATGGATTCGTCGCGCAGGATGTATTGGAACTGCTCGGCGACGCCGGTCATTTTGTTGCGGCGGCCCATGGAGAGGATTTGGGTGAAGCCGCAGTAGAAGAAGATGCCTTCCAGAACGCAGTAGTAGGCGATCAGGTTGCGCAGCAACTCTTTGTCGGTGTCGACGGTGCCGGTTTCGAACTTCGGATCGGAGATCGAACGGGTGTATTTGAGGCCCCAGGTGGCTTTTTTCGCGACCGATGGGATCTCGTGGTACATGTTGAAGATCTCGCCTTCATCCATGGCCAACGATTCGATGCAGTACTGGTAGGCGTGAGTGTGGATCGCCTCTTCGAACGCCTGGCGCAGGATGTACTGGCGGCATTCCGGGTTGGTGATCAGGCGGTACACGGCCAGCACCAGGTTGTTGGCAACCAGGGAGTCGGCGGTGGAGAAGAAGCCGAGGTTGCGCATGACGATGCGGCGCTCGTCGTCGGTCAGGCCTTCCGGGTCTTTCCAGAGGGCGATGTCGGCGGTCATGTTGACTTCTTGCGGCATCCAGTGGTTTGCGCAGCCGTCCAGGTACTTCTGCCAGGCCCAGTCGTACTTGAACGGTACGAGTTGGTTAAGGTCGGCGCGGCAGTTAATCATGCGCTTTTCGTCGACGGCCACACGGGCGGAGGCGCCTTCGAGTTCGGCGAGGCCTTCGGCGACGTCGAGGTTGTCCAGGGCTGCTTTTGCACGGGCGATTGCGGCGGAGTCGGACGCGGTTACAGCGCGGGCTTCTTGCGCAGCGACGCCACCAGCGGTGTCGAGGCGGTCCATGTTGGCTTCAGTGGCGTGCCCGGCGTTGGCGCCTTTTACAACGGTTTCGCCGCTGTCTTCTTTGTCGAATTCGTCCCAGCTCAGCATGACGTGTCGTCTCCTGCGTGAGGGCCAGATGCCCGTGTGAAAACTGATTGGTTGGTTTTTCACACGGCCGTACTGGCCGCGGTGGATCTAAAGGAAATCGTTTTTTGCAGCAGTACAACGCAGGCAATAAACAGAATTTTGTACGGGTGTTCTGAGGCCACTGACGGGCGCAGAAAATGTGAACAGCTTCTGCGTGGGCTTCAGACTGGCGTGTTCCCTGTAAGGGAATATTGCAGGCCCGATTTACGCGGCATTATAGGGAAATTTTCGGCCGCGTGGTGCGACGAAATGGCACTGAGAAGGGGAGGCAGTAGGCGTTTTTAGGCCGGAGTGAGGGTTTACAGGGCTTTGGCTGCTATCGCGGGTGCAGATTTTTTTTTCATTAATTTTGGCGCTCGATTATTTTTGTTCAAAAAACAATCAAAAACTGCCGTTTCCACTACATGTTGTGTTTTGAGTGGGTTTTCGATGCCCCCAGACACAACTAAGCCCGACCGAAGTCGGGCTGTAAACTCGTGCTCATTTATTAGCTGAGACGAGCCGCACCAACGTGGTCTGCACCATCGGCAGCTACCTTGGCAGCGCCGGTGTGATCGAAGCCGTCAGAAGCGACAGCCGCTTGCGTGGTGTAAGCAGCCGAGCCAGTGCGGTCGTAACCGTCAGCGGCGAAGGTGTTAGCGGCCAGGACAGAGAGGGTCAGGGCGAGGATCAGTTTGGTTTTCATGGTAGTGGCTCCAGGTTCGTTGGCGTTGTGTGCCTTGGGTGTGGAATTGATACTACGCCAGATAATTTGATTAAAAAGCGCAAATAAACGCTTAAATCAATCGTATAAGTAGATATATAAGGTTCGGCGCTTCATCTGCCTTAAATATCGGGCGGATGGGTCGAACCTTGGGAGCGTAAGAGCGGGTGATTAGCTGTTAGAGCAGCCGTTACCCATAACGCTGTAACGAAGAATGTGGCGTTGGCCTTTGGAGTCGTCGTATTCCATTGTGGCTGGAACAACTTCACACACATTCGGGACTTCACTCATCGATACAACTTTGGCGATGTCCAGATCGGTGGAGTAAGTGTATTCCTCAACGGCGGGTTGCTGCTGTGCGACATCAGTCGGGACCTCGTCTGCCATGGCGGTTGCGCACAGGCTGCTGAGGGCCAGAACTAATAAAGCTTTCATTTCAGATTTACCTTTTAGAGGTCGAGTGGGGTCACGCAACCTTTTTGGGGTTGCGTGTGGAACTTGAGTACTAAGTTTTGGATTAACTGCCTTCGTGGGGGCTGCAACTTGGTTAATCACGTTGCCTGGTTGGCGAGGCCGATTTTAGGCGTGGGGTGTACATTCATATAGGCGTGCTTTTGATAAACACTATTGGCAGATCCTGTAACAATCCCCGAAAAGCGACCTTTGGCTCGCTAATGAAGCCAATGTCATAAATGCCCAAAGCCCCTGAAATCACTGCTCTTGAGCGCCTAGGCGGGGTATAGCCACATTTTGTAGGGGCTTGTTACTACCATCGTCGAATGGTTCTATAGGCCCAGCCCGGCTACAACTGGGTCATACAAAAACAACTATTCCACCGAGGTAACAAAGATGAGTGCGGCTTCTCTGTATCCCGTTCGTCCCGAGGTAGCGGCCAACACGCTGACTGACGAGGCGACCTACAAGGCCATGTATCAGCAGTCCGTCGTTAACCCGGACGGCTTCTGGCGCGAGCAAGCCAAGCGCCTCGACTGGATCAAGCCTTTCACCACGGTGAAACAGACTTCCTTCGACGATCACCATGTCGACATCAAATGGTTCGCCGACGGCACCCTGAACGTTTCCTACAACTGCCTCGACCGTCATCTGGCCGAGCGCGGCGATCAAATCGCGATTATTTGGGAAGGGGATGACCCGGCCGAAAGCCGCAACATCACCTACCGTGAGCTGCACGAACAAGTCTGCAAGTTTGCCAACGCCCTGCGTGGCCAGGATGTGCACCGCGGCGACGTGGTGACTATCTATATGCCGATGATCCCCGAAGCCGTGGTCGCCATGCTGGCGTGTACCCGGATTGGCGCGATTCACTCGGTGGTGTTCGGTGGTTTCTCGCCGGAAGCCCTGGCTGGCCGGATCATCGACTGCAAATCCAAAGTGGTGATCACTGCTGATGAAGGCATTCGTGCCGGCAAGAAGATCTCGCTCAAGTCCAACGTCGACGATGCGCTGACCAACCCGGAAACCAGCAGCATTCAGAAAGTTATCGTGTGCAAGCGCACCGGTGGCGACATCAAGTGGAACCAGCATCGCGACATCTGGTACGAAGACCTGATGAAAGTCGCGGGCACTGTGTGCGCGCCGAAAGAAATGGGTGCTGAAGAAGCGCTGTTCATCCTTTATACCTCCGGATCGACCGGTAAGCCGAAGGGTGTCCAGCACACCACCGCCGGCTATCTGTTGTACGCGGCGTTGACCCACGAGCGCGTGTTCGACTACCGCCCGGGCGAAGTTTACTGGTGCACCGCCGACGTCGGTTGGGTCACTGGCCACACCTATATTGTCTATGGCCCGTTGGCCAATGGCGCGACCACCTTGCTGTTCGAAGGCGTGCCGAACTACCCGGACATCACCCGGGTGGCGAAAATCGTCGACAAGCATAAGGTCAACGTTCTCTACACTGCCCCTACCGCCATCCGCGCGATGATGGCGTCCGGCAAAGCTGCCGTTGAAGGTGCCGATGGCAGCAGCCTGCGTCTGTTGGGTTCGGTCGGTGAGCCGATCAACCCGCAAGCGTGGGACTGGTACTACAAGAATGTCGGTCAGTCCCGTTGCCCGATCGTCGACACCTGGTGGCAGACCGAAACGGGCGGCAACATGATGAGCCCGTTGCCGGGTGCGCACGCGCTCAAACCGGGTTCGGCTGCACGTCCGTTCTTCGGCGTGGTGCCGGCATTGGTGGATAACCTGGGCAACATCGTCGAAGGCGTTGCCGAGGGCAACCTGGTGATTCTCGATTCTTGGCCGGGACAGGCCCGCACGTTGTATGGCGACCATGACCGCTTCGTCGATACCTACTTCAAGACCTTCCGCGGCATGTACTTCACCGGTGACGGCGCGCGTCGTGACGAAGACGGTTACTACTGGATCACCGGTCGCGTGGATGACGTGCTCAACGTGTCCGGCCACCGCATGGGGACCGCCGAGATTGAAAGCGCGATGGTCGCCCACCCGAAAGTCGCGGAGGCGGCCGTGGTCGGTGTGCCGCACGACATCAAAGGGCAGGGCATTTATGTCTATGTCACGTTGATCGGTGGCGAAGAACCGAGCGAGCAACTGCGACTTGAGCTGAAAAACTGGGTCCGTAAAGAGATTGGTCCGATTGCTTCGCCGGATGTCATTCAGTGGGCACCGGGCCTGCCAAAAACCCGTTCGGGCAAAATCATGCGCCGCATTCTGCGCAAGATTGCTACGGCCGAATACGATGGGTTGGGTGATATTTCTACCCTGGCGGATCCGGGCGTGGTGCAGCATCTGATTGATACGCACAAGACCATGAACGTCGCTTAGCAGCAGTTCCTGATCATCAAAGCCCCGCCGGCATTGCGCCGAGCGGGGCTTTTTCGTATCGATGGGGGCAGCCAATATTTATCGGCTTCACTTGTAGGCGCTTTCCCACTGTTACCCGCTTTCGCTCAAGTAACTGAATGTGTAACCGCTCGCTCCCATACGGGGCATTGGGAAACGCATAGCCCCTTCATTCGGTCTCTATAGCCCGCTTTAAAAATAAGGCACCACGCTGCGCTTGCCGGATTAGAAGGGTTTGCCAATAATAGGCCCGCAATTTGCAGCGTAGATCGGTTCACTGTCTTTTGCTCTCGCATGATTTTGCGGAGCTGTCAACGCGCCCAAGCGGCTTTCTCTGTGGTTCTGTAATTAGTTGTCGCATTGAAGAAATATCGGCTTCGGGCCTGTCGTTAGAATGCCGATCACTCGCTCGTTGTTGCTCGCGTTGAAAAAAAGCGCGCGATTGCTACAGCGCAGCACCGCTTTGCGGTTCTACTCATTCGCATATTGGGCTGTCGCTCACTCTGCCGTTTTAGCCCTTTACCGATGGAGTCCCAAGATGAAGAAACTCGTGCTGCTTGGCGCCCTGGCACTGTCCGTGCTGTCCCTGCCGACTTTCGCCGATGAAAAGCCTCTGAAAATTGGTATCGAAGCGGCTTACCCTCCGTTTGCTTCCAAAGCACCGGACGGCCGTATCGTTGGTTTCGACTACGACATCGGCAACGCTCTGTGCGAAGAGATGAAGGTCAAGTGCGTTTGGGTCGAGCAAGAGTTCGACGGTCTGATCCCGGCACTCAAAGTGCGCAAGATCGACGCGATCCTGTCGTCCATGTCGATCACTGAAGACCGCAAGAAGTCCGTGGACTTCTCCAATAAGTATTACAACACCCCGGCTCGCCTGGTCATGAAGGCCGGTACTCCAGTCAGCGACAGCCTGGCTGAGCTCAAGGGCAAGAACATCGGCGTGCAACGTGGTTCGATCCATGAGCGCTTCGCCCGCGAAGTCCTGGCCCCGCTGGGTGCCGAGATCAAGCCTTATGGTTCGCAAAACGAAATTTACCTCGACATCGCTTCTGGCCGTCTCGACGGCACCGTGGCAGACGCTACGCTGCTGGATGACGGCTTCCTGAAAACCGACGCCGGCAAAGGTTTCGCCTTTGTTGGCCCGGCGTTCACCGACGTCAAATACTTCGGCGACGGCGTAGGTATCGCCGTTCGCAAGGGTGACGCACTGAAAGACAAGATCAACACCGCGATCACCGCCATTCGCGAGAACGGCAAGTACAAGCAAGTCCAGGACAAGTACTTCGCCTTCGATATCTACGGCAAGTAACACCTCCCGGCGACAAGTCCGAAATGGCGCAAGCAACAGGATCTCTGAGGTTTGCGCCATTTTTTCATCCCCCTTTTCGAGGACCTGAATCATGTTGAAAGGCTACGGGGCTGTCATCCTCGATGGCGCATGGCTGACGCTTCAGCTCGCCTTGTCGTCCATGGTCTTGGCCGTTGTTCTGGGTCTGATCGGCGTTGCGCTGCGTCTGTCCCCGATTCGCTGGCTGGCCTGGCTGGGCGACCTGTATTCCACGGTGATCCGCGGGATTCCCGACCTGGTGCTGATCCTGCTGATTTTCTACGGTGGTCAGGACCTGCTCAATCGCGTGGCGCCGTTGCTCGGTTTTGACGACTACATCGACCTGAACCCATTGGCCGCCGGTATCGGCACCCTGGGCTTCATCTTCGGGGCGTACCTGTCGGAAACCTTCCGTGGCGCCTTCATGGCGATCCCGAAAGGTCAGGCAGAAGCCGGCATGGCCTACGGCATGAGCAGTTTTCAGGTGTTTTTCCGGGTGCTGGTGCCACAGATGATTCGCCTGGCGATTCCGGGTTTCACCAACAACTGGCTGGTACTGACCAAGGCTACCGCGCTGATTTCGGTGGTGGGGCTGCAAGACATGATGTTCAAGGCCAAGCAGGCGGCAGATGCCACCCGCGAACCTTTCACCTTCTTCCTCGCAGTGGCGGCAATGTACCTGGTGATCACCAGCGTCTCGTTGCTGGCATTGCGTCACCTTGAGAAGCGCTACTCGGTAGGCGTAAGGGCGGCTGATCTATGATCTTCGACTACAACGTCATTTGGGAGGCCATGCCGCTGTACCTCGGCGGCCTGTTGACCACCCTCAAATTGCTCGCGCTGTCGCTGTTCTTCGGCTTGCTGTGCGCGTTGCCGCTGGGCTTGATGCGCGTCTCGAAAAACGCGGCCGTCAACATGAGCGCCTGGCTCTACACCTACGTGATTCGCGGCACACCGATGCTGGTTCAGCTGTTCTTGATCTACTACGGTCTGGCGCAGTTCGAAGCGGTACGTGAAAGCTTCCTTTGGCCGTGGCTGTCCAGCGCGACGTTCTGTGCGTGCCTGGCCTTCGCGATCAACACCAGCGCCTACACCGCTGAAATCATCGCCGGCAGCCTGCGCGCCACGCCGAACGGTGAGATTGAAGCGGCCAAGGCGATGGGCATGTCGCGCTACAAGATGTACAAGCGCATCCTGCTGCCGTCGGCCTTGCGCCGGGCGCTGCCGCAGTACAGCAACGAAGTGATCATGATGCTGCAGACCACCAGTCTGGCGTCCATCGTGACCCTGATCGACATCACCGGTGCCGCGCGAACGGTCAACGCCCAGTACTACTTGCCGTTCGAGGCGTACATCACGGCGGGTGTGTTCTACCTTTGCCTGACGTTCATTCTGGTGAAGATGTTCAAACTGGCCGAGCGCCGCTGGCTGGGCTATCTGGCCCCGCGGAAGCACTGATATGGAACGCATCGATCATTCATTGCCGTGGAGCCACTTGGGCAGCGAACGCCAGGTCACGGTGTTCCGCTTCGGCAGTGGCGAACGCAAAGCCTACATCCAGGCCAGCCTGCACGCCGATGAATTGCCGGGCATGCGCACGGCTTGGGAGCTGAAAAAGCGTCTGACCGAGCTCGAAGCCCAAGGTTTGCTCAACGGTGTGATCGAACTGGTGCCGGTGGCCAATCCACTGGGCCTCGGTCAATTGCTTCAGGGCAATCATCAAGGGCGTTTTGAGGCGGGCAGCGGCAAGAACTTCAACCGCGATTTCGTCGAGCTGAGCGCGCCAGTGGCCGCTACGCTGGACGGGCATCTGGGCGACGATCCGCACGCCAACGTCCGCCTGATCCGTCAGGCCATGAGCGATGCGCTGGCAGCCTTGCCTCCGGCCGCGAGTCAATTGCAAGGCATGCAGCGAGTGTTGCTCAGCCATGCCTGCACCGCTGATGTTGTGCTGGACTTGCACTGCGATACAGACGCTGCGCTGCACATGTACGCCTTGCCGCAACATTGGCCGCAGTGGCGTTCGCTCGCCGCTCACCTGAACGTGAAGGTCGGTTTGCTGGCGGAAGATTCCGGTGGCAGCTCCTTCGATGAAGCCTGCTCGCTGCCGTGGCTGCGCCTGTCGCGTCTGTTCCCCGGCGCGCAGATTCCCCTGGCGTGCCTGGCCACTACCATTGAATTGGGTGGTCAGGCCGATACCGCTCGTGCGGACGCCGAGGGTTACGCCGAAGGCATTCTGGCGTTCCTTGCCGAACAAGGCTTGATCATCGGCGAATGGCCCAAACCTGCGCAGGAGGCGTGCGAAGGCATGCCGTTCGAAGGCACTGAATTGCTGTTCGCGCCACATCCTGGCGTGATCAGTTTCTTGCGTAAACCCGGTGAATGGATTGAAGCCGGCGATGAGATTTTCGAAGTGATCGATCCGTTATCGGATCGGGTCAGCACGGTGTGTGCTGGTACGTCCGGGGTGCTGTTTGCCATTGAACGGCTGCGTTATGCCCAACCCGGTTTCTGGCTGGCCAAGGTGGCGGGGCGCGAAGCGCTGCGTCACGGGCGCTTGCTCAACGACTGACTGACTGTTTTTGTGAGAACCGACCGCATGTACAAGCTTGAAGTCCAAGACCTGCATAAACGCTATGGCAGTCACGAAGTGCTCAAGGGTGTGTCCCTGAAAGCGGCGGCTGGCGATGTGATCAGCATCATCGGCTCCAGTGGCTCCGGCAAAAGTACCTTCCTGCGCTGCATCAACCTGCTGGAGCAGCCGCACGCAGGCAGGATTCTGCTCAACAACGAAGAGCTGAAACTGGTTGCCAACAAGGAAGGCGCGCTGAAAGCGGCCGACCCGAAACAGCTGCAACGCATGCGTTCGCGCCTGTCGATGGTGTTCCAGCATTTCAACCTGTGGTCGCACATGACCGCGCTGGAAAACATCATGGAAGCGCCGGTCCACGTGCTCGGCATGTCCAAGGCCGAAGCCCGCGAGAAGGCCGAGCACTACCTGAACAAGGTCGGTGTGGCGCATCGTAAAGAAGCTTACCCGGGCCACATGTCCGGCGGTGAGCAGCAGCGTGTGGCGATTGCCCGTGCGCTGGCGATGGAACCTGAAGTGATGCTGTTCGATGAGCCGACGTCGGCGCTCGACCCGGAGCTGGTTGGCGACGTGCTGAAAGTCATGCAGGCCCTGGCACAGGAAGGCCGGACGATGGTGGTGGTGACGCACGAAATGGGCTTCGCCCGTGAAGTGTCGAACCAGTTGGTGTTCCTGCACAAAGGTATCGTCGAAGAAAGCGGCAACCCGCGTGAGGTGCTGGTCAACCCACAGTCCGAACGTCTGCAACAATTCCTCTCGGGCAGCCTGAAGTAATCGCTCCCGTTACGCACCCAATTAGGTCATGCTGCGCATCGCGCGCCAGATGATCTAATTTGGTTGCAGCCGCTTTTGGCTTCTAACAGTGTTTTCGTTTCGGATTGCCCGCCATGACTGCCCATCGAATTGGTTTCCTGATTTGGCCCAGCACTAAAGCACTGACGCTTGCGCTGGCTGAGGAGGCCTTGCGTGTTGCCCAGCGTGTGCATCCGGACGTTGTCTACGAACTGTCGTTTTTGCAGGTCGAACCGCCGACCGAAGGCGCCTGGCAATTACCGGGTGAACCGTGGGCCGGCAAGCTCGAAAACTTCCAGAAACTGTTTCTGCTCGCCGATGAGCCACCGACCACGCTCGCGCCGGCGCTAAGTAGCGCGCTGAAACAACTGGTGCGTGCCGGTTGCGTGATCGGTGGTTTGTCTGCCGGTGTTTACCCGTTGGCCCAACTGGGTTTGCTCGACGGTTATCGCGCTGCCGTGCACTGGCGCTGGCAGGACGACTTCACCGAACGTTTCCCGAAAGTCATTGCCACCAGTCATTTGTTTGACTGGGATCGCGATCGCCTGACCGCGTGCGGCGGCCTGTCGGTACTCGACTTGCTGCTGGCCGTGCTGGCCCGTGACCATGGCGCCGAACTGGCGGGCGCGGTGTCGGAAGAGCTGGTGGTCGAGCGTATCCGCGAGGGCGGCGAGCGCCAACGCATTCCGCTGCAAAATCGTCTCGGGTCCAGCCATCCGAAGCTCACGCAAGCCGTGTTGCTGATGGAAGCCAACATTGAAGAGCCGCTGACCACTGACGAAATCGCCCAGCATGTGTGCGTGTCCCGTCGGCAGTTGGAGCGTATCTTCAAGCAATACCTCAACCGAGTGCCGAGCCAGTATTACCTGGAGCTACGCCTGAACAAGGCCCGGCAGATGTTGATGCAAACCAGCAAGTCAATCATCCAGATCGGCCTGTCGTGTGGCTTCTCCTCGGGCCCGCACTTCTCCAGCGCCTACCGCAACTTCTTCGGTGCCACGCCGCGCGAAGATCGCAATCAGCGGCGCAGCAGCAGCCCGTTTGAGTTGTCGTCGGTGCCATCCGAGCGTGGGTGATAATGCATTCCACGCCGTGAGCTGAAGGCGGCTTTATTCGTCGACTGCGGAGCTCTCGCTCGACGAAGCGTCTATTTCACCTCGATCGATCACCTCTTGCACACCGAAGTCCGCCCCGGTGCGTTCGTAATAGCTGATTAGCCGTAACAGGCTCTCCTCGGAAAATGGGTTGCCTCTAAAGCTGATGTTCTCTGCGATATCCAGCGACAGTTGCAGAATGTCGCTTGGTGCTTCGGTGATTGCGTTTGTGCTCAGGTCTGCCCAATCCAGTTCCGCCAGTTGGAACAGCCCCGGCGGTATTTCGGTGATGCCCGTGTCATGGAGCAGAACGGTCGCCAGGTCAGGCATCTGGCTCAAGTCTGGTGTTTGCCCTAGTGGGTTGGCGCTCAGGTCGAGGTAGTCGAGTTTGTCCAGTCTCGCCAACGCGCTTGCCGATTCCGGCGACAGGGTGATGCGGCATTCAGGGAGCGACAACGACCGCAATTGACCCATCTGGAACACCGCATTTGGAATGTTGCCCAGATGACCGTCGCGAAGCCTAAGGCTTTTGAGGTTGGGAAAAGACGCCAGGAAATGCCCGGCGCGGGTCACTCCGTCGGCGCTGCGTAACTCCAGTGATGTCACATGACTGAAGTCGGCGCTCAGGGTAGGCAGTTCGCCGTTGATGCAGGACTCGAACGAGTTCATAGGTGGGCTCCAGCGCCTCATTGAAATCATCCTGTGCGCTTTCATGCCGCCAGCACTGTTCCAGTGTCTGTTTGAACTGGTCGCGGTTCATGTGCTCGACAAGCTGTTGTTGGGCGGTGAAAGGTTCGCCCGTCAACGGGTGTTGGGCCGGAAGATCGGCGGCCCATGCCGCCAAGTCGTTGCTCAGGTGTGCCAATTCCGCTTCAAGGTTTGTCAGCTCGATCCGGCCGTCTGCCAGTGTGCCTGACAGTTCATAGACAAACTCGCTCGCCTGTTCGACCTCCAGGTTAGGGTACAGCGCCCTGACTCGGTTGATGTCCGCCTCTGGGGCATAGATACCTAAATCGTATGAGCTGTCGAAGTAGTGATGCTTGATCAGTTGTCGGGCGTTATCCGAAAGCGGATTGTGCGTCAGGTGTATTGCGCGTTTGGTGTACACCGGGCTTTCGAATAATGGCGAAGGCAGCTCACTGATGCTGTTGTGTAGCAGCTTGGCGGTATCAAGTTTGGGGTGGCGAACTACGCTGTCGGGAATGTCGGTCAGGCCGGTACGGCTCAGGTCCAGGTAAACAAGCTCAGGCATAGATTCGACACTGGGCACCTTGGTGAACGGGTTCTGGTACAGATCCAGCATGACCAGTTTGTTCAATGAAGACAGTTTCGCCCAGTTGGCTGCATCAAACCTGATTGCGCAATCGCTTAACACCAGCGCATCAAGCGCCGTCATTCGAGGAACGGCCTCGGGGAGGGAGGTCAGGGAAAAGCGTTTTAAATCGAGCTGGCGCAAGCTGGTGAAGCGCTGAAGAAACTCGGGAACACCCTGCACCGCATGAGTCCCTTCAAGGGACAGCAATGACACATGGGGGAAATCGGCCGTCAGCGTCGGTAGATCGCCAAGAATCGGCTCGGCAAATCTGAGCGCATAGCGTGGCGTGTCATCCGGGCCATTGAAGTGCTGCTCTGATTGTCGGCGCCAGCTGCGCTGGATTTCCTGGGCCAGCAACCTGCGATTGTGTTGAGCAGCCTGTCGTTCCAGTTCGTTCAAGGGGGCTCGGGTTTGCGGATGAACAGTGGGCGAGTCATTTATCCAGGTGTTCAGGTCCTGATGCAGACGCGAGAGCTCGCGGGACAGGCGAGAGAGCTCCATGCGAGCGCCGTCGGGATGCGTTTGTAACTGGAGAACAACAGACTTGAGCTCCTCCTCGGAAAGACTGGGGTAAACCTCGAGAACACGGTCGTTGAGGGACGGCGTCAGGGAAGGGCTGTGCCTGTATCCATCCGAGCCGCCAGGCAAGCGCATGGTCGTCGGGTCGTAGAACGGTTTTCGATTGGGTTTTTTTGCGAACAGCTTGCGTAGTGTCGGTTGGTCCAGGGCATGTTCGGTGATGTGTTGTTTGAGTGTCTGAGCATCAGTAATCGATGGGCTCAACGCATTACGCTGTGCTTTCGGCAACGCTTGAAAGAGTCCCTGATAAAAATCACCGGGCACCGATTTGCTGTCTTGATAAACCTGGTAAGTGCCACCTTCGGCGCGCACCAGTGTTTTCAAGGTTGGCGCATCGGCCAGGCCAATGCTGTCGCGGAGAAGTCCATCATGGGTGTAATCCCTCACTTCAATACGCAGCTCGGCGGCAAAACCGGGCAGCGAATTCAGGCTTTGCAAAGCCAGTCGGTGAGTGTCGGTGTTGTCCAAGACGTCGGCATAAAGGCCTTCATAGGCTCGGGTTGCGCGTACGGCCTCCATGGCTTTTAGTGCCGCCTCCTTGAGTCGTTGCGGCGCGCGCCCGTTGTGCAATTGACGTAATTCGGTTCCGGTGGCATTGCTCACCAGCTCTTGCGCGACATCGGTCGGCAATCCCTTCACGCCGTCGAGCAGTGGCTGAAGGTGCTGATTATCGGTTTTTTCCTGTGTGCGATAGCGTGTATCGAACAGCGATTTTTGGCGCTTTCGGGCGAGTTCGGCCGTTTGTTTTCTGAAGGTTTGCGTTTGGGTTTCCGGCGCCGGCATTGGCGTGTCGACAGGCCAGGAATCGAATCCGGTCAGCAATTGATGCTGCAGGGTCACATCGGCCTTCCGATAGCGTTCGGGTTGGTCGCTGCCGATCTGTTCGATAAAGGTTTCGATGTCCCGATTGATCCTGAAACGCTTGATCGTGTCTGTCAGCAACGAAGGCGGACGATAGTGTTCGACATGCATTTCGCGCACTACGTTGTCGTGGTAACCGCTGACCCGCAGGATCTGTTCGCGCTCGGCGTGGGTGAGCGACTCGACGCTATGGCCGAGGCGGCGCAGGACCTTTTCCCGGTCCCAGTTCAGCGGTTGCTCCAGTTCTGTGTGCCAGGCACCGTGGCTGTTATGCAGCAGAGGCGGTTGATAGGTGTCGGTTCGGTTCGGGTGCTCAATCCGAAACGTGCCGGGCACGCGGTCGGGCTTTACGGCATACAGTTTTCCCTCCAGTGGCAGCAGCGTCTTGCCCTCGTGTTGATAGAGGCCGAGATGATCGGGTTTTACTCCTTCGGGCAAAATGAGTGCTTGTTCGTAAGGCTTGAGATCCGGCTTCCAGTAGCGGGTTTTTCCTTCGGGTGTTGTGACGAGTTTGAGTGGGTCGACAAGCGCAATAGCTTCACGAGAGAGCAGGCGTCGGAAGGTCCGGGCAGCGATGGCGCCGCCCACCGCAAATGTCCCCACCTGAACCACCGTTTCGACGAACGTCATCAGATGCCCGAACGCTTCTGTTTTCAGCCCTTCCGTCAGGTCCACTATGCCTTCGAAGGTTTCGTCGAGTAACTGGTAGGCCATGTAGCCCAGCACTAATTCGCCGAGAAACGGAACGAAAGGCAGCGCAACGAACGTCGCGATTTCAAGGACCGTTGAAACCACTTTGCTGAAGGCGCTCCACAACTCCCATCGCACATTGCTGTCAGCCGTGGCGGTGGAGACGGCGAGCGTGCTTGCATCGTTGAGAACCTTGTTCAACTGTCGCTCATAGAGATGGTTCCACAGGTTCGCTCTGAACGGGATCGCCGAAAACCGCAAGTCAGGCTTGTCGATGGGCGTTTCGCGCCAGCTCGGCAGTGGGTCGCCATGTCGGTGTTGATGCCAGGTCGCGCTCTGGAGGCGACGGTTGAGGTCCGCGAAAAAATGTCCTCTTTCCTTGTGGTCGACGAAACGACTGAAGAACGTTTGATAAGCGGGCGAGCGCAGTTTGCGGGTCAGTTCGGCCATGAACGCTAATGTATTCGGGTATTCCTTGAGAGGGTGCTCTGGATCATCGGGAATGTAGGCAATGATCCGTGTTGCCGTGCGAGCGCGCTCCAGGTTCGCTGCGAATATCACAATGCCAGTCAGCGAAGAGGACATCATTGTCAGGTTGTGACCGTATAGCGGCTGCCCATCCATTCGAGCACCCGAACGCCCTTCCAGAGTGCGCAGGATCGAGAGATGGGCATCCGCTGAAATATCCTTTTGGGCTTGCGCCATCTGCAGTGCAGATTGGAGTGCTGTTTTGTGTGAGCCGATCACCTTCGATTTCAACACCGCGCCGGCTACCGGGTTGGACAGCCCCAGATTGTCTTTGAGGTAAGCGTTGTACCGGGCGCCGATATCCAGTTCCCGGCATAGCCGGGTAAAGGCCGGGATAGTGAGCTTTTGCTTGACCGTCGGCAGCGTATCGAACAGCCCTGTGGGCGAAGGTTTGGTGATGAACGTCGAGGTTGACTCGTAAGCCCCTGCCGCTGTTTCCGATTCCTGGAAGTTATGCAGGGCGGCGTCGAGCATCGACACTGTCCAGGTGCGCGCGGCACCCGTCTTGATTCCGAAAAGCGGCGCGGTTTGAGGGATGTACAGGCGCAGGAAAGTGGTTTTGACGTCCAGATCCAGGTCAAATCGGGTTTTCAGGGCCTCGCTCAGCAGCGGCTCGGCAAAGGCTTGTGCGTTTCGCAGCTTCGACAGCATCGAGTCCAGACGATTTCGATGGGTCCAGTGTTCCTGGCTGATTTTTTTCAGCGATTGGTGCTGCTGGGGTGTTGCGGTGCCATGCCAGCCCGGCGTCATAAGCGTGGCGTTCTTGAGGGCGCGGTGTGTACTGGACGATGCTTCTAATACCCAGGCTGGCAGATTGTTGAACAGGTGATGATAGTGATCGTCCGGTTGCGTAGCGGATTCACTGCCTCCAGTAGTGGAAAGGCGATCGTTCTCGTATCGGCTCATGCGCTATTCCCTTAGCGTTTTTGAATGAGCCGCCAGCAAAACAGACGATGATCGGTTCCGTGCGGTACATATTTACCGCACCGTTGGACAACCCTGCCTATAACCTGTGCCGGCAGTTTAAACTGCGCCTTTGCGACGCTATATGTCGCATTGCCGTAAACCCGGCTGAAACCGGGGTTTGCGCTATAAGAAGTTGTCGCTTGGCGGCAAGGCCGGGCTGAAAACTGTCCTTACAATCCCCCCCATCGCTCGCCAGTTTCAGGCGAGTGTTCCTCATCAGGAGACTCCGATGTCCGTTGAGCACGCTGCGGTACAACGCGCCGATTTCGACCAGGTAATGGTTCCCAACTACGCGCCTGCCGCTTTCATCCCAGTGCGTGGCGCCGGTTCCCGTGTCTGGGACCAGTCTGGCCGCGAGCTGATCGACTTCGCCGGCGGGATTGCCGTTAACGTATTGGGCCATGCGCACCCGGCGCTGGTCAGTGCCTTGACCGAGCAGGCGAACAAACTGTGGCATGTGTCCAACGTCTTCACCAATGAGCCGGCCTTGCGTCTGGCCCATAAATTGATCGACGCTACTTTTGCCGAGCGCGCGTTCTTCTGCAACTCCGGTGCCGAAGCCAACGAGGCCGCCTTCAAGCTGGCCCGTCGTGTCGGTTTCGATCGTTTCGGCAGCGAGAAGTACGAAATCATCGCCGCGCTCAACAGCTTCCACGGTCGTACCCTGTTCACCGTGAACGTCGGTGGTCAGTCGAAGTACTCCGATGGCTTCGGTCCGAAGATCACCGGTATCACCCACGTGCCGTTCAACGATCTGGCTGCTTTGAAAGCCGCTATTTCCGACAAGACTTGCGCTGTGGTTCTGGAACCGATCCAGGGCGAGAGCGGCGTGATTCCGGCCGAACTCGAGTACCTGCAAGGCGCCCGTGAACTGTGCACCGCGCACAACGCGCTGCTGATCTTCGACGAAGTGCAAACCGGTATGGGCCGCAGCGGCAAGCTGTTCGCCTACCAGCAGTACGGCGTGATCCCGGACATCCTGACCAGCGCCAAGAGCCTGGGCGGTGGTTTTCCGATCGCCGCGATGCTGACCACTGAAGACCTGGGCAAACACCTGGTCGTCGGCACTCACGGCACCACGTATGGCGGTAACCCGCTGGCGTGCGCTGTCGCTGAAGCCGTGATCGACGTGGTTAATACCCCTGAAGTGCTGGCCGGCGTCAACGCCAAGCACGACAAATTCAAGGCCCGCCTGGAACAGATCGGCAAGAAGTACGGCCTGTTCACCCAGGTCCGTGGTATGGGCCTGTTGATCGGTTGCGTGCTGAACGATGCCTGGAAAGGCAAGGCCAAGGACATCTTCAACGCCGCTGAAAAAGAAGGCCTGATGATTCTGCAAGCCGGCCCGGATGTGGTTCGTTTTGCGCCAAGCCTGGTGGTTGAAGACGCCGATATCGATGCCGGTCTGGACCGTTTCGAGCGCGCTGCGGCGAAATTGACTCAAGCCTGATTCATGCAGTGCTTCTCAACGCCTATCGTTATAGATCGGCGCTGAGACAATTTTCCTGTGCCGGGCCTGCCCGGCATTTTTCCCCCCGAGTTGGCGCAATTCGCCAACCTGAAGTTAAGTAAGGAGTGACACCATGCTGGTGATGCGCCCCGCGCAAATGGCTGATCTGGGCGAGGTACAGCGTCTGGCTGCGGACAGCCCGATTGGTGTCACTTCCTTGCCGGATGACGTTGAACGCCTGAGCGACAAGATCGCTGCAAGCGAAGCCTCGTTCGCCGCCGAAGTCAGCTTCAATGGTGAAGAGAGCTATTTCTTCGTCCTCGAAGACACCGTCACCGCCAAGTTGGTGGGCTGCTCGGCCATCGTTGCGTCGGCCGGTTATTCCGAGCCGTTCTACAGCTTCCGTAATGAAACCTTTGTGCATGCCTCCCGCGAGCTGAAGATTCATAACAAGATCCACGTGCTGTCCCAGTGCCACGACCTGACCGGCAACAGTTTGCTGACCAGTTTCTACGTGCAGCCGGAGCTGGTGGGGTCGGCCTGGTCGGAGCTCAACTCCCGGGGTCGCTTGTTGTTCGTGGCCAGCCATCCGGAGCGTTTTGCCGATTCTGTGGTGACCGAGATCGTCGGTTACAGCGATGAAAACGGTAATTCGCCGTTCTGGGATGCCATCGGTCGTAATTTCTTCGACCTCAACTACGCCTCTGCCGAGCGTCTGTGCGGTCTGAAGAGCCGGACGTTCCTGGCCGAATTGATGCCGCATTACCCCATCTATGTGCCGCTGCTGCCGGACTCCGCTCAAGAGGCGATGGGCCAGGTGCACCCGCGGGCGCAGATCACCTTCGACATCCTGATGCGCGAAGGCTTCGAAACTGATCATTACATCGATATTTTCGACGGCGGGCCGACCCTGCACGCCCGTGTCTCAGGGATCCGTTCGATCGCCCAGAGCCGAGTAGTCCCGGTGAAAATCGGCGAGCCGGTCAAAGGCGCCGGTCGTCAGTACCTGGTGGCCAACGCCCAATTGCAGGACTACCGCGCCGTTTTGCTTGAGCTCGATTACGCGCCGGGCAAACCCGTGACCCTGGATCTTGAGGCGGCTGAAGCTTTGGGCGTCGGTGAAGGTGCCAGCGTGCGCCTGGTGGCGGTTTAACACCTGCCGCTACGCCTGGAAAGAATGCTTGGAAAGAATGCCTAAAAAGCAGCGAGTTTCACGGGTGGCGCAAGCGGCCCGTTTGAGGAGATAGCATGATCGTTCGTCCCGTACGCAGCAGCGATTTACCCGCTCTGATCGACCTGGCCCGCAGCACCGGCACTGGCCTGACCACCTTGCCGGCCAACGAAGAGCGTCTGGCCCATCGGGTCGGCTGGGCCGAGAAGACCTTCCGCGGCGAAGCCGGGCGGGGCGATGCGGACTACCTGTTCGTGCTCGAAGATGATGACGGCCGTGTGGTGGGTATTTCCGCCATCGCTGGCGCCGTCGGTCTGCGTGAGCCTTGGTACAACTTCCGGGTTGGCCTGACCGTCAGCGCTTCGCAAGAGTTGAACATCTATCGCGAAATTCCAACGCTGTTCCTGGCCAACGACCTGACCGGCAATTCCGAGCTGTGCTCGCTGTTCCTGCACGCCGACTACCGCACTGGCCTCAACGGTCGCATGCTGGCCAAAGCGCGGATGCTGTTCATCGCCGAGTTCCCGCAGTTGTTCGGCAACAAGATCATCGCCGAGATGCGCGGCATGTCCGATGAAGCGGGGCGTTCGCCGTTCTGGGAAAGCCTGGGGCGTCACTTCTTCAAGATGGAATTCAGCCAGGCTGACTACCTGACTGGCGTGGGCAACAAGGCATTCATCGCCGAACTGATGCCGAAATTCCCGCTTTACACCTGTTTCCTGTCGGAAGATGCGCGCAACGTGATCGGTCAGGTTCATCCGGACACCGAGCCGGCGTTGGCCATGCTCAAAAGCGAAGGTTTCAGCTATCAGGGCTACGTCGACATCTTCGACGCCGGTCCTGCGGTGGAGTGCGAAACCGGCAAAATCCGCGCAGTGCGCGACAGCCAGGCGCTGGTGCTGGCTATCGGCACGCCGGGTGACGACGCCACACCGTTCCTGATTCATAACCGCAAGCGCGAAGACTGTCGGATCACTGCTGCTCCTGCACGTTTCGCCGCCGGCACGCTGGTGGTCGACCCACTGACGGCCAAACGTCTTCAACTAAACGCCGGCGATCAAGTGCGCGCCGTTCCGTTGTCCGCTGCCAGGGAGCCGAAATAATGAATTCGCTATACATCGCAGGTGAATGGCTGGCTGGCCAGGGTGAAGCCTTTCAGTCGCTGAATCCGGTAACCCAACAAGTGCTGTGGGCCGGCGAAGGCGCTGCCACTGCTCAGGTTGAGTCGGCCGTGCAAGCCGCGCGCCAGGCATTCCCTAGCTGGGCCCGGCGTACCCTGGAAGAGCGCATCACCGTGCTGGAGGCCTTTGCCGCTGCGCTGAAGAACCATGCTGACGAACTGGCTCGCACTATCGGTGAGGAAACCGGCAAACCTTTGTGGGAAGCAGCGACCGAAGTTACCAGCATGGTCAACAAGATTGCGATTTCGGTGCAGAGCTACCGCGAACGTACCGGCGAGAAGAGCGGCCCGTTAGGCGACGCCACCGCCGTGTTGCGTCACAAGCCACACGGAGTGGTCGCGGTGTTCGGGCCTTACAACTTCCCGGGTCACTTGCCGAACGGTCACATCGTTCCGGCGCTGCTGGCCGGTAATAGCGTGCTGTTCAAACCAAGTGAGCTGACGCCGAAAGTTGCCGAGCTGACAGTCAAGTGCTGGATCGAAGCCGGTCTGCCGGCAGGCGTGTTGAACCTGCTGCAAGGCGCTCGCGAAACCGGTATTGCCCTGGCGGCGAACCCAGGCATCGATGGCTTGTTCTTCACCGGCTCCAGCCGCACTGGCAATTATTTGCACCAACAGTTTGCCGGTCGTCCAGACAAGATCCTCGCGCTGGAAATGGGCGGTAACAACCCGCTGGTCGTTGAGCAGGTCGCAGACCTCGATGCTGCCGTTTACACCATCATTCAGTCTGCGTTTATTTCCGCAGGTCAGCGTTGCACCTGCGCCCGCCGCTTGCTGGTGCCACAGGGCGCCTGGGGCGACACACTGCTGGCGCGTCTGGTGGCGGTCAGCCGTACGATTGAAGTCGGCGCATTTGATCAGCAACCGGCACCGTTCATGGGCTCGGTGATTTCCCTCGGCGCTGCGAAAGTACTGATGGATGCGCAAGAGCATCTGCTGGGCAACGGCGCAGTCGCGCTGCTGGAAATGACTCAACCTCAAGCTCAAGCCGCCTTGCTGACCCCTGGTATTCTGGACGTCACGGCAGTGGCTGATCGCCCTGACGAAGAGCTGTTCGGCCCGCTGCTGCAAGTGATCCGCTACGTTGATTTTGAGGCAGCGATCGCTGAAGCCAACGATACCGATTTTGGCCTGGCTGCCGGTCTGCTGTCGGATTCCGAGGCACGTTATCAGCAGTTCTGGCTGGAAAGCCGTGCCGGTATCGTCAACTGGAATAAACAGCTGACCGGTGCTGCGAGCAGCGCGCCATTCGGCGGTGTCGGCGCCTCGGGCAACCACCGCGCCAGCGCCTACTACGCGGCAGATTACTGCGCGTACCCGGTCGCTTCGCTGGAAACACCGAGCCTGACCTTGCCGACCGCGCTGACACCCGGCGTGCGGATGTCGTAAGACAATCCTTAGCTTTTTGATGCCTATAAAAAACAGATGCGTGGAGCCTCGCTGATGAAATCCTATGAAGTCAATTTTGACGGTCTAGTGGGGCCGACCCATAACTACGGCGGTTTGTCCTACGGCAACGTCGCGTCCCAGAGCAACAGCCAGCAGTCTTCGAACCCGAAGGAAGCTGCGCTGCAAGGCTTGGCGAAAATGAAATCGCTGATGGAAATGGGCTTTCAACAGGGCGTGCTCGCACCACAGGAGCGCCCGGACGTGGCAGCCCTGCGTCGTTTGGGTTTCAGCGGCACCGACGCTCAGGTGATAGAGCAGGCGGCTAAAGACGCGATGCCGTTGCTGGTGGCCAGTTGCTCGGCGTCGAGCATGTGGGTGGCTAACGCCGCCACCGTCAGCCCGAGCGCCGACACCGCGGATGGTCGTGTGCATTTCACCGCAGCCAACCTGAACTGCAAATATCACCGCAGCATCGAACACCCCACCACCAGTCGCGTGCTGGGGGCGATGTTCGCTGACCAAAAACACTTCGCTCACCACGCCGCCTTGCCGGCCGTGGCACAGTTCGGTGACGAAGGCGCAGCCAACCACACCCGTTTTTGCCGTGAGTACGGCGAAGCGGGCGTCGAGTTCTTCGTGTTCGGTCGCAGCGCCTTCGACACCCGTTACCCGGCACCGCAGAAATACCCGGCCCGCCAGACCCTCGAAGCCTCCCAGGCGGTTGTCCGCCTGCACGGTTTGAGCGATGACGGCGTGGTCTACGCTCAGCAGAACCCTTCGGTGATCGATCAGGGCGTGTTCCACAACGATGTGATCGCGGTGGGTAACGGCGAGGTGCTGTTCTATCACGAGGACGCGTTCCTCGACACCGAGCAGATGCTCGCTGAATTGCAAAGCAAACTCGCCAAAGTCGGTGGGAAATTTCAGTCGATCTGCGTACCGCGTTCCGCGGTCGCTGTGGAAGACGCCGTTCGTTCCTACCTGTTTAATAGTCAACTGCTGTCGCGTCCTGACGGCTCGATGCTGTTGATCGTGCCGGAAGAATGCCGTGGCAATGAGCGTGTCTGGCAGTACCTGCAAGGGTTGACCAGCTCCGGCGGCCTGATCCGCGAAGTCAAAGTGTTCGATCTGAAGCAGAGCATGCAAAACGGTGGTGGCCCGGCTTGCCTGCGGTTGCGCGTGGCACTGAATGAAACCGAACTGGCAGCCGTCAACCCAGGGGTTATCATGACGGCACCGTTGTACGGCACGCTGACCGAATGGGTCGACAAGCACTACCGCGACCGCATGACCGAAAACGATCTCGCGGACCCGCAATTGCTGCTTGAGTGCCGGACGGCACTGGATGAATTGACGCAAATCCTTAAACTGGGCGCGGTTTATCCATTCCAGATCAATTGAACGTCGAGAGCGTAAAAACATGAGCGATACCCTGCAGCTGATCCTTGAAGACACCGACGGCACGCAACTGGAAACCTCCTGCACCCGCGTCGCGGTCATGTGGCAAGGCAAAGAGCTGTGGATTCAGCAAGACGGTCGTGGCCAATTGCTGATTGGCGTGGACGTCGAAGAAGGTGACGCTGAATACGCAAACCTGCTGCTGCGCCCATTGGCGACTAATCTGGTAAGTCTGCAACTGGAAATGGAACCGGCTGAAGTCGGTGACGAAGACCACGTGCACGGCCCGGATTGCGCACACGACCACTAAGGAAACCGCTCTATGCTCGCCCTCGGCAAACTGCTTGAACTGACCCTCGCCGGCCGCGAACCGGCGGAGAAGACTCAACTGACTGTCGAAGGCGTGCGCATGCGCTGGTTGAGCGAAGGTGCGCTGGAAGTCCGGCCACCTGAGGCCCGCGACAACGGCCTGGACCTGCTGCTATCGGCCGGCATCCATGGCAATGAAACAGCTCCGATCGAGTTGCTTGATCGCCTGTTGCACGACATTGCCCGCGGCGACTTGAAGCCGCGTACACGTATTTTGTTCCTGTTCGGTAACCCGGAAGCGATTCGCAAAGGCGAGCGTTTCATCGAGCAGGACGTCAATCGGCTGTTCAACGGTCGTCACGAACAAAGCAGCGGCTCCGAAGCTCTGCGCGCGTGTGAACTGGAGCGGCTGGCGGCGAGTTTTTTCAGCTTGCCGGATCGCAACCGTCTGCACTACGACCTTCACACCGCGATTCGTGGCTCGAAAATTGAGCAGTTCGCACTGTACCCCTGGAAAGAAGGCCGTCAGCATTCACGCCTGGAACTGGCGCGCCTTCGCGCTGCCGGCATGGAAGCGGTGCTGCTGCAAAACAAGCCGTCCATCGTTTTCAGTTCCTACACTTACGACAAACTCGGTGCCGAGTCTTTTACCCTCGAGTTGGGTAAGGCGCGGCCATTCGGGCAGAACGATGGGGTCAACGTCGACCTGCTGGAAACCCGTCTCAAACAGATTATCGAAGGCAACGAGCCGGCCCAGACCGAAGAGGCGCTGGACGGTTTACAGCTATTTAGTGTGGCGCGAGAAATCATCAAGCACAGCGATAGCTTCCGCTTGAACCTGCCAGCAGACATCGAGAACTTTTCGGAGCTGGAAGTGGGTTACCTGCTGGCCGAAGACATCGCCCTGACCCGGTGGATCATTGAGGAGGAAGGTGCCCGGATCATCTTCCCGAACCCCAAGGTAAAGAACGGCCTGCGCGCAGGCATCCTGATTGTGCCGACTATCGACGAAAACCTCGCATAACTGACGCCGCTGTAAAGATCGTTCCCACAAGCGTGGGAACGATCATTCAACTAGACGGCTACCGCGCGGGGCTCGCTACGACGCAGCGCACGCATCTTGTGCAACGTATCGGCGCACGTTTTCGCCGCTTCCTGGCCTTTATGCACAAAGTGCTCGAAGAAGAACTTCTGATGTTCTTCACCAGCATGGAAGTGGTGCGGGGTTAAAACCACGGAGAACACCGGCACTTCGGTTTCCAGCTGAACTTGCATCAGACCGCTGATCACCGACTGGGCGACGAATTCGTGGCGATAGATGCCGCCGTCGACTACCAGGCCCGCCGCGACGATGCCGGCATAACGACCGGACTTGGCCAGCAGCTTGGCGTGTAGCGGTATTTCAAAGGCGCCGCCGACTTCGAAGAAATCGATCTCCGATTCCTGATAACCCTGAGCAATCATTTCGGCCACAAAGCCCTGACGACTCTGGTCGACGATTTCTTTGTGCCAGCAGGCCTGGATGAACGCAACGCGCTCGCCCTGATGGTTTTTGCTTTTGCTATCGATTGCGGTGGGTTGCATGTTCTGACTCCTGTTTATGTAAAAAACAGGGCATATGGATCGAATGGGATTTAAGGGTACGCACGCTCGCACGAGTGCCTGCGGACGGCCCTTTGGCGCCAATCCCGTTCTCTCTTCATCCGGACTATGACCGTCGGCCCCGGGATCACACCGGGTCTGCTGACCTTGCCGCCATCACAGCCATTGCCGTGCCGGTCGCCAAGCGCTCGCGGGCTATGCGCATTGCGCGCAATTACCGCCGGTGGGGAGTTGCACCCCGCCCTGAGAACGTTTTGCCACCAGATTGTTTGGCAGCGAAGCGTTTTTAACACATATTCCTCACCTGTGCATTGCTGCTATCTGATGATTGCTATCGATTTTTTCGTCGCTTCAGGAAGCCATTTCCTACCCAAGGGTTGATTATTCGTCTGCATGACCGCAGTAATTCCAGACTGAAAGGGATTTCCCCTGCTTACCGAGGCCTGATTCATGAGCGTTATTGATCTTCGCAGCGACACCGTCACCCAACCGACCGCAGGGATGCTCGACGCGATGGCCTGCGCGGCCACCGGTGATGACGTTTACGGCGAAGATCCGACGGTCAATCGTCTGGAAGCCGAACTGGCAAAACGGCTGGGTTTTGCCGCGGCACTGTTTGTCCCGACGGGCACCATGAGCAATCTGCTGGGCTTGATGGCCCACTGCGAACGCGGTGACGAATACATCGTCGGCCAGCAGGCCCATACCTATAAGTACGAAGGCGGCGGCGCAGCCGTGCTCGGGTCGATCCAGCCACAGCCACTGGAAGTGCGGGCTGATGGTTCGCTGGACTTGGCCCACGTGGCGGCCGCGATCAAACCGGACGACTTTCACTTCGCCCGGACTCGCTTGCTGGCGCTGGAAAACACCATGCAGGGCAAGGTTTTGCCGCTGGAGTATCTGGCGCAGGCTCGAAGCTTGACCCGTGAGCATGGCTTGCAGCTGCACCTGGACGGCGCGCGACTGTACAACGCGGCGGTCAAATTGGGTGTCGATGCCCGGGAAATTACTCAGCACTTCGATTCCGTATCGGTCTGCCTGTCCAAAGGCCTGGGCGCGCCGATCGGTTCGGTGCTGTGCGGCTCGGTCGAGTTGATCGGCAAGGCGCGACGCCTGCGCAAGATGGTCGGCGGCGGGATGCGCCAGGCCGGGATTCTGGCGGCAGCAGGTTTGTACGCGCTGGATAACCATGTTCAGCGTCTGGCGGATGACCACGCCAATGCGCAGTTGCTGGCCGAAGGCTTGCGAGTGGCGGGTTACGAGGTCGAGCCGGTGCAGACCAACATGGTTTACGTGCAGATGGGCGACAAGGCCGAAGCCATCAAGGCGTTTGCCGGCGAACGCGGGATCAAACTGAGCGCTGCCGGACGTCTGCGCATGGTCACGCACATGGACGTCAGTCGCGCTCAAATCGAGCAGGTCGTTGCGACATTCGTCGAGTTTTCACGCAACTGATTGCGTTAGCGGTCCAATTGACCGTTTCTATCGTATAAACACGCTGTACCCCGCGCGCAGGGCCGATATAATGCGGCCCTTTGCCGTCGCTTCGTCTGTTGACGTTTCGCACAGGCCTTTGGCCGCAGCCTCCGTGGAAGAACCTAATGAAAAGCGCAGAAATCCGTGAAGCCTTCCTTCGCTTCTTCGAAGAGCAAGGCCACACCCGTGTAGCCTCCAGCTCTTTGATTCCGGGCAACGACCCAACCCTGCTGTTCACTAACGCGGGGATGAACCAGTTCAAGGACTGTTTCCTGGGCCAGGAAAAGCGCGCGTACACCCGCGCGGTCAGCAGCCAGAAGTGCGTGCGCGCCGGCGGCAAGAACAGTGACCTGGAAAATGTCGGTTATACCGCTCGTCACCACACGTTTTTTGAAATGTTGGGTAACTTCAGCTTCGGTGACTATTTCAAGCACGATGCGATTACCTACGCTTGGACCTTTCTGACCGGTGTCCTGAAACTGCCCAAGGAAAAACTCTGGGTAACGGTCTATGCCTCGGATGACGAGGCTTACGACATCTGGACCAAACAAATCGGTGTTCCGGTCGAGCGCATGATTCGCATCGGCGATAACAAAGGTGCGCCGTACGCGTCCGATAACTTCTGGACCATGGGCGATACCGGCCCGTGCGGCCCTTGCACCGAGATTTTCTACGATCACGGCGACCACATCTGGGGCGGTCCACCGGGTTCGCCGGAAGAAGACGGCGACCGTTACATCGAGATATGGAACAACGTGTTCATGCAGTTCAACCGCACCGCCGATGGCGTGTTGCATCCGTTGCCAGCGCCATCGGTAGATACCGGTATGGGCCTGGAGCGGATCAGTGCGGTGATGCAGCACGTTCATTCCAACTATGAAATCGACCTATTCAAGAACCTGTTGAGCGCATCGGCCAAGGCTATCGGCTGCAGCAACGACGATCAGTCGTCGCTGAAAGTCGTCTCAGACCACATCCGTTCGTGCGGTTTCCTGATTGCCGACGGCGTGCTGCCGTCCAACGAAGGCCGTGGTTACGTGCTGCGTCGGATCATTCGTCGTGCGTGCCGTCACGGTAACAAGCTGGGCGCAACCGGCAGCTTCTTCTACAAGATCGTCGCGGGGCTGGTCGCCGAGATGGGCGAAGCGTTCCCGGAGCTCAAGCAGCAACAGGGCAATATCGAGCGCGTGCTCAAGGCTGAAGAAGAGCAGTTTTCCAAAACCCTGGAGCACGGCCTGAAGATTCTCGAGCAGGATCTGCTGGAACTCAAAGGCACCGTGGTGCCGGGCGACGTGGTGTTCAAGCTGTATGACACCTACGGTTTCCCGATGGACCTGACCGCTGACATCGCTCGCGAACGTAACCTGACGGTTGACGAAGGCGGTTTCGAGCGCGAAATGGAAGCTCAGCGTGTTCGTGCTCGCTCGGCCAGCTCGTTCGGTCTGGACTACAACACGCTGGTCAAGGTTGACGTGGCGACCGAGTTCACCGGTTACAAGGCCAGCAGCGGTTCGGCCAAAATTGTCGCTATCTATAAAGATGGCCGATCGGTCGACGTCCTCAGTGAAGGCGAAGAGGGCGTGGTGGTACTGAACCAGACGCCGTTCTACGCTGAATCCGGCGGTCAGATTGGCGACTGCGGTTTCCTTCAGGTCGGCAACGCGCGCTTTGACGTACGCGATACCACCAAAACGGGTGGCGCCTTCTTGCATCACGGCGTGCTGGCGTCGGGCAGCCTGACCATCGGCGCGCCGGTAGAAACTCACGTTGATGCCGAAGTGCGTCACGCGACTTCGCTGAACCACTCGGCGACTCACTTGCTGCACGCAGCGTTGCGTCAGGTGTTGGGCGACCACGTTCAGCAGAAAGGCTCGTTGGTCGACAGTCAGCGCCTGCGCTTTGACTTCAGCCACTTTGAAGCCATCAAGCCTGAGCAGTTGAAGGCGCTGGAAGACATCGTCAACGCAGAGATTCGCAAGAACTCCGAAGTTGAAACCGAAGAAACCGATATCGAAACCGCCAAGCAGAAGGGCGCTATGGCGCTGTTCGGCGAGAAGTACGGCGACAGCGTGCGCGTACTGAGCATGGGCGGTGATTTCTCCGTCGAGCTGTGCGGTGGTATCCACGCTAACCGGACTGGCGACATCGGCCTGCTGAAAATTATCAGCGAAGGCGGTGTGGCCTCCGGCGTACGTCGTATCGAAGCGGTCACTGGCGCCGCGGCGCTGGCATACTTGAACGCTGCTGAAGAACAACTCAAGGAAGCGGCCAGCCTGGTCAAGGGTAGCCGCGACAACCTGATCGACAAGCTGTCGGCTGTGCTGGAGCGCAACCGTCTGCTGGAGAAGCAACTCGAGCAGTTGCAGGCCAAGGCTGCCAGCGCGGCGGGCGACGATCTGTCGGCTTCCGCCCTGGATGTCAAAGACGTGAAAGTGCTGGCCGTGCGTCTGGACGGTCAGGACGGCAAGGCGCTGCTGGCGCTGGTCGATCAACTGAAAAACAAACTCGGCCGAGCAGTGATCCTGCTCGGCAGTGTCCATGAGGAAAAGGTCGTTTTGGTTGCAGGCGTAACCAAAGACCTGACTGGCCAACTCAAAGCCGGTGATTTGATGAAGCAAGCCGCTGCGGCAGTGGGCGGGAAGGGCGGCGGTCGTCCAGACATGGCACAAGGCGGTGGTACTGACGCTGGCGCACTGGATGCGGCATTGGCCCTGACTGTTCCATTTGTAGAGCAGGGTCTATAAGGCAGTGTGTCCGGCTCGCAGTCTAGTGGCGGGCCGGAAAGCTGTTTGAGTGATTATTTGGGCGCCCTTCATGGGCAGAGGCGGCTTTGAAATGGCTTTGATCGTACAGAAATTTGGAGGCACCTCGGTCGGCACTGTCGAGAGAATCGAGCAGGTCGCGGACAAGATTAAGAAATTCCGCGATGCTGGCGATGACCTGGTAGTTGTACTGTCTGCAATGAGCGGCGAAACCAACCGTTTGATCGATCTGGCCAAGCAAATCAGTGGCGACGCTCAGCCAGTTCCTCGTGAGCTGGACGTGATCGTCTCCACCGGTGAGCAGGTGACGATTGCGCTGTTGGCCATGGCGCTGATCAAGCGCGGGGTGCCAGCAGTGTCCTACACCGGCAATCAGGTGCGGATTCTGACGGACAGTGCGCACAATAAAGCGCGTATCTTGCAGATTGATGACCAGAAGATTCGTGGCGATCTGAAGGCCGGTCGTGTGGTTGTTGTCGCCGGTTTCCAGGGTGTCGACGAGCACGGCAGCATCACCACCCTCGGTCGTGGCGGTTCCGACACCACTGGCGTGGCGCTGGCGGCAGCCTTGAAGGCTGACGAATGCCAGATCTACACCGATGTCGACGGTGTCTACACCACCGATCCGCGTGTGGTGTCCGTGGCTCAGCGCCTGGACAAGATTACCTTTGAAGAGATGCTGGAAATGGCCAGCCTCGGTTCCAAGGTGTTGCAGATCCGTGCGGTGGAATTCGCCGGCAAGTACAACGTACCGCTGCGCGTACTGCACAGCTTCAAAGAGGGTCCGGGCACCCTCATTACTATTGATGAAGAGGAAACCATGGAGCAGCCGATCATTTCTGGCATCGCTTTTAATCGCGATGAAGCCAAGCTGACCATCCGTGGCGTGCCAGACACCCCGGGCGTTGCATTCAAGATTCTCGGTCCGATCAGCGGCGCGAACATCGAAGTCGACATGATCGTGCAGAACGTTGCGCACGATAACACCACCGACTTCACCTTCACCGTGCATCGCAATGACTTCCAGGCAGCGCAAACCGTGCTGGAAAACACCGCTCGCGAGATCGGTGCCCGTGAAGTCGTTGGCGACATCAAGATTGCCAAGGTGTCGATCGTCGGTGTCGGCATGCGCTCCCACGCAGGCGTGGCCAGCCGCATGTTTGAATCCCTGGCCAAGGAAAGCATCAACATCCAGATGATCTCGACTTCGGAAATCAAAGTCTCCGTAGTGATCGAAGAGAAGTACCTGGAACTGGCTGTGCGTGCTCTGCACACGGCTTTCGAACTGGACGCACCGGCCCGACAGGGCGAGTGATGCGTTTGCCTAAGGGCGCGGTCTGACCGCGCCCTTTGTTTTTTTGAATGGTGCGACTTGAGGCTGTCCTTTTGCTCGCGCTAGTCAATACTCAGGCATGTAGGGCTGCAATCGTTCCGGTTGTAGGTCCAGTGCCTTTTTTTTGCAGACTGTTGTCCCTGAAATGAAATGCGTGAGGAGAAAGGTATGCTGATTCTGACTCGTCGGTGCGCAGAAAGCCTGATTATTGGTGATGGCGAAATCACCGTGACCGTGCTCGGCGTCAAAGGAAATCAAGTGCGTATCGGTGTCAACGCCCCGAAAGAGGTTGCGGTCCACCGTGAGGAAATTTACCTGCGTATAAAGAAAGAGAAGGACGAAGAACCAAGCCATTAATTTTTATCGTTTTTTATGTTTGCAAACGGGGAAGAAGCTGGTTAATATACGCCCCGTGTTGCGGAGAGCTGGCCGAGTGGCCGAAGGCGCTCCCCTGCTAAGGGAGTACACCTCAAAAGGGTGTCGGGGGTTCGAATCCCCCGTTCTCCGCCATTATTTGCGTAGTACGTTGTAATCTGGCTTCTTCGGTAAGTGTTTGAAATTACTAGAAAAAGTGCTTTACATAGAGATTAAACGGCCTATAATGCGCGGCAACAAATGCACTCGTAGCTCAGCTGGATAGAGTACTCGGCTACGAACCGAGCGGTCACAGGTTCGAATCCTGTCGAGTGCACCATTTAAGAGTTGTTTGCAGTAATGTGAGTGACTTGGCTTCAACCAGTTGTGATCTGGTATAAAAACACAAATGCACTCGTAGCTCAGCTGGATAGAGTACTCGGCTACGAACCGAGCGGTCACAGGTTCGAATCCTGTCGAGTGCACCAAACACCAAAAAGCCCGCGTTTAACGCGGGCTTTTTGCCGTCTGGGATTTGGCTTTTCCTTTGGTGCATCCTCTCTCATTGAACTCAACGTGTGCGCTACGACCTCGCTGGGTGTCGTAACGGTAGCTCGTGGCCGAGTTGCGAACACTGATCTTGTCTGGCTTGCCAAGGGCGCTTTCGACGTCCTGCTGACTCATGCCGGCGACAACCCGCTGATTGATGATCGCTTCGCGGCGCTCTCTGGCGCTGATGAGGTTTCCACATTTGTCTTCGGTCTTGCCGACGACAGTCGGATCTCTCCTTTTGATTTTCATACCTGATGTTTCCCGATTCTCGGCTTCCGGAATGAGAGGGGTCACGCTGCCTGGTGTGAAGGTGCGGACATCCTGCAGCGAAAGGCTGTCTCCGGCCTTGCAGCTCAATGCAGTGAAGGTGATGCGGCCGTCGGTCGCCTCGCAGCGGTGAACGGTCGTGGCAAGTGCCCAGGGTGATGGGCAGAGCAGGGTGATCAATAAAAAATAATATGCATTGGATGGCATTAAACGTCCTCCATGACGGTCCATCTGAAGGGTAGTCGTTACATTTTTCAGCTGTGGTGTGTTTTCTTTTCAGGATGAGTCGTCGCAGTCTGATGGATCGGGCGGCGCTCAGGTTTGTCTTGCAAGCGCTTGTTTCAGCCACGATTTTTTAACGTTTAAAACCGTCGGGCGGTGTATCATTGCGCCCGTCAGCCCCGCCGGGGCTTGTGGAATACCTCCATGGACTTACCCAGTAGTTACTCAGTACCCCGTTTTTCCAATCATGAATTGACTGATTGATCCTTCCGGCGTGCCCTGCTGCTGGGAGTGGAGTTCGCCTATGTCTGAAGTTGAAGTAAAGAAAACGCAGGAAAGCCTGCAGGACCGCCTCGCTCAAGTTGTTGAGCTGCTGCAGCGTCAGCGGGTGGTCGAAGACCTGACTCACCGCCAGGAAGGTCCGCATCACGACCGGGTCGAGAACCTGGTTCACCGGCAAAACCTCGTCGAGTTGCAACGCAAGCTCGATGATTTGCACTCTGCCGACGTCGCCTACATTCTTGAAGCGTTGCCGCTGAACGATCGTCTGACGCTCTGGCAATTGGTCAAGGCCGATCGCGACGGCGACATTCTGCTTGAGGTATCCGATTCGGTTCGTGAAACGCTGATCGCCGACATGGACGATCACGAACTCCTGGCTGCGGCCAAGGACATGGACGCCGACGAACTTGCTGATCTGGCCTCCGAGCTGCCGCGAGACGTCGTCCACGAACTGATGGAAACCCTCGATGGTCAACAGCGTGAGCGCGTCCGCTCTGCGTTGTCCTACGACGAGGAGCAGGTCGGTGCGCTGATGGACTTCGAGATGGTGACGATCCGTGAGGATGTCAGTCTCGAAGTGGTTTTGCGTTACCTGCGCCGCCTCAAGGAGCTGCCAGGCCATACGGACAAACTGTTCGTGGTCGATTACGACGGCGTGCTCAAGGGCGTGCTGCCAATCAAGCGCTTGCTGGTCAACGACCCGGAAAAGCAGGTTTCAGAAGTCATGGCCAGCGATCCGGTGAGTTTTCATCCGGACGAAGACGCCTATGACGCTGCTCAGGCGTTCGAGCGTTACGACTTGATCTCGGCGCCTGTGGTCGACAAGAACGGCAAGCTGATCGGTCGTCTGACCATTGACGAAATGGTCGACCTGATCCGTGAAGAGAGCGAAAACGAAGTTCTCAACATGGCGGGCCTGCGCGAAGAAGAAGATATTTTTGCGTCAGTCTGGAAATCCCTGCGTAACCGTTGGGCCTGGCTGGCAGTTAACCTGGTCACCGCGTTCATCGCCTCCCGGGTGATCGGTCTTTTCGAAGGCTCCATCGAGAAATTAGTGGCGTTGGCGGCACTGATGCCGATCGTGGCGGGTATCGGCGGTAACTCGGGCAACCAGACGATCACCATGATCGTTCGGGCCATGGCACTGGATCAGGTCAGCACCGGCAATACTTCGCGTCTGATGCGCAAGGAGTTGGCGGTAGGTTTGATCAATGGTCTGGTGTGGGGCGGTGTGATCGGTGTCGTCGCCTATCTGCTGTATGGCAGTTGGTCTCTGGGGGTTGTGATGACCGCTGCCATGACGCTCAACCTGTTGCTGGCGGCATTGGCGGGGGTGTTGATTCCCATGACCCTGGCGCGGCTTGGGCGCGATCCTGCGATGGGCGCCAGTGTGATGATCACCGCCATGACGGACAGCGGCGGGTTCTTCATCTTTCTCGGGCTGGCGACGATTTTCCTGCTCTGACTTGCCAAGGCTAAAACCCCGCCAATCCGAGCAGCACTTAAAGAAAATGCTCCGTATCGAAAGATACGGAGCATTTTTCGTTATGGCCCGCAGCAAGATGAACTGACGGTCACTGCCGAATCGGTCAAGTCACGCCTGCGGCAAGGCGTAGGCGTTCTTCGACCAACCAACCGACAACCTATCGCAGTGGCTGTTTGGGCGTGCTCGGTTTTTGCTGCGACAACTCGACGGCGCAAGAGCTGAAACGCCCTTTTTGTCTGCTGCCCACAAAAAATCGAACGCCTCGAACAAGTCGGGGCGTTTGATTGGGATCAACATCAGTGCTTTTTACACGGTCTGTTTCGGTGGGTTTTTAATGACTGGATTTCAGGCAAAAAAAAGCCAGCGAGTAAGCTGGCTTGAGCTTTCGGATGAAATCAGGAGGCGTCTGCGGCCATTTCGGCATCATGCGCAATCAGCGAAACAAGAGCGTTCTGCTGACGGTGGGAGAGTTGGCGGAAGCGTTGCAGCAGTTCACGTTCGTGCAGTGACAGCTCCGGGCTGTCCAGGCGCATGCTCAATTCTTCGCCTAGCGCGCCTTCCTGAATAAGGCTTTGCTCAAGGCGCGCGATGATTTCGGAGTTCATGCTGCGATGATGATTGCGAGCCACCTCGGCAATGCGTTCACGCATTCCGTCTGGCAGACGTACGACGAACTTGTCAGCCGTACGGCTGGAATAAATTGCCTGTTTCAATGGGCGCATATATTTAACCGGTTAGTTCAGGGGAGCGGTTCTCGGGATTGGCCGCAGGATGTCTGATAGGACAAGCGGTCTGGCCAAATGTTCAACCTGAATTGATAGAGGCTCGCATCATGCCTCAAAGTAGCCAGTTCATTGGCGTCAATTCTGTGACAAATATTGAACTGGATAAAGGCGTTATGCCAGCACCAATTATCAGAAATGCGGACTGGTTTGAAAAGTTTGCGCTGGTCCGTATTACTGACCGCCTCCTCTTGCCCGGCAGGTGATGTCGTGAGACTCCTGAAGGCGCATGCTGTGCAGATTCGATCATTCGATCATTCGATCATTCGATCAGTGTTCCTTACTTGTACAGAATAGTGGCAATTGGCCGATTTACTAGGGGAAGACGTGCAGTGGAGGGTGATTTCAAGATGGATGGCAGGCTGATTTACTTGATGGGGCCTTCTGGGTCCGGCAAGGACAGCCTCATCGAAGCCGCTCGAGAGCCGTTGCAGGCGCTCAATTGTGAAGTCATGCGTCGGGTCATCACACGTTCAGCCGAATCAGTGGGCGAAGATGCGATCGGCGTTTCCCGGGAAGAGTTCGAGCAACACAGGGCCGAGGGCGATTTCGCGCTGTGCTGGAACGCCAATGGCCTGGATTACGGTATTCCGATCGTAATAGATCAATGGCTCAATGAGGGTCGGCATGTCTTGGTCAACGGTTCTCGCGGCCATCTGGTTCAGGCGCTGCAGCGGTATCCAACGCTGTTGCCTATTCTTTTGACGGTCCAGGATGAAATCCTGCGAGAGCGCTTGCTGCGCCGTGGTCGCGAAAGTTTCGCGGAGATTGAAGCAAGGTTGCATCGCAATGGATTATTCACGGCAGAGGGTTCGAGCGAAGATGCGCGCAACCATCGACTCGACAATTCAGGTGAGCTGTCCGCCGCGGTTGCCAATTTGCTGGACCTGTTGAGGATTATCGCAGTACAGGATCGAACTTGATCTTGCGCCCGGCAATCAGCGCGAGCACAAACAGCGCACCGAACACGCCGCTGGCGACCAAAGGCAGGGTGAGGGTCGTATCCTGGACCAGTGACAGATGAAGAGTGCCGCTCAGTAAGGCGAGGATGAAAAACCCGGCGGCTGATTTGGACATGCGGTGCTCCTGATTGGGGGGATTCAAAATACCAAACGCTCTGAAGACTGAGCCGGCAGCAGAATGCCTTCCTGGTTCACTTCTTGGCTGACAACGTTACGTTGATCGCTCATTACCGCCAGTTGAGGTGCTCTTTGCACCTGAAGGTAATGAGGCATGCGTTGAGCAACTGGCTCAACATCTCTCTCGGGGACAAAATGAAAAGCCAGCAGAATCGCCGCAGCTAGCGCGTTCGAGAGTAAAAGGGTGCTGTTCATGAGGCTTGCCTCCGATGATCTTCGAGAACAGCTAAAGCAGCTCGCATGCCAATCGTCTATCGGTAATTAAACCCGTTAAAAACAATTAGTTAAGATATCTCGCCAAAGCACCTGCATTGCATTATGCAATGATGGCTTTTTGCGGTGATGCAATTTGCACGGTAAACGAAGCCACGCTCCTGCGGGGCTTCTGCCTACACTTAAAAAGCCGACGGACGACATGACAAAAGCAGGCCTGCCCGTTAATATGCACGCCGTCCATCGCATCTCGTTTCTTCGTGGTCGATCTGTGTCTCAGTAGCTCAATTGGATAGAGCATCCCCCTCCTAAGGGGAAGGTTGGCAGTTCGAACCTGCCCTGGGACACCATATAACTCAAGGCCTCTAGAAATTCATGACCACTCCGATAAACCCTCGTTGGTGTAGGGTGGGGTGCAAGCGGGTTGCTTCAGGCATAAAAAGCCTCGCTCAGGTAAATATCTGGCGGGGCTTTTTCATGGCTGTTTCGTCATATCAAGGAGAGGGGTGGATGCGCTGGTGAGTTCACTCTGGTCACAATAGCGTCTGCCGGGGGTGGCGGTGTTCTATTGGTCGTCCTTAAAAAACATTAAGCTGCGAAGCGCCTGCTGAGCGATTTAGCCAGTCTGTTGTATGGGTAAGGAAAAGAATTTTCAGTGGGGGGTTGACCGCGTATTTTAATCCTGTATTATTCGCCTCCCGCTAACGAGCAGTTCAATGCTTGGTCTGGCCTAGGTAATTGATTTTATTGATAAAATCAGGAGCTTTTAAGGGTGCTAATTGAAGGCGTTTGCTGTAGAGTGCACGCCTCGGTTGAGACGAAAGATCTTAACCAACCGCTCTTTAACAACTGAATCAAGCAATTCGTGTGGGTGCTTGTGGAGTCAGACTGATAGTCAACAAG
>NZ_JBTEYL010000015.1:0-119750 GCF_054330215.1 Pseudomonas sp. Ma2-10
CACGCTTGTCGTCTGAAAACGCCGAGATCGCCGATCAGTTGATCCGACTCACACATAACCAGCGTAACTGGGGGTTTGGCTTGTGCTTTCTGTACCTGCTCGACGGTAGCGCGCTCGCAAACCCAGCGCACGGCCATAGGTTCGATGGCGCGGCGCAGGTCGAGCAAGTCATGGACGAAGTTTTCCGGCAAGCCGCTGCGCGACAGCCAGCCTACGACTTGCGGATCGAAGAGAGCGACGCACCGGTAACACCTGCGTACCGACCTTCGGCCCGACTTCGAGCATGCCTTTGGCGACCAGGGTTTTGATGGCTTCGCGGATAACGGTGCGACTGAAACCGAGTTGCTCACCCAGGCCGGCTTCAACCTCAAGCGTCTCACCCTACTTGACCTGCCCCGTGGCGATCCAGCAACCCAGCCAATCGACCGTCGACGCATGAAAGCTGCTGGACCTGGACACCTCAATTCAGGGACGGCACCACGCCGATCGCGATGGGAGCCCACGCCACTCATCATAGGATTGAGTGTCAATTTGAATTTTCAGTACGCCACACACAAAAAGGTGGAAGCGAGTTTGCGCGCCCCCACAGTGTTATGTGTTACGGCTCAAGCCCGATGGGAAAGAACTCGCCAGCGCTCCACACACCTAACCAGCGCTGCCCGTCCATCTCGCGAGTGACGGCCAACTCCACCAGTTGGTAGAACACGTTACGGTGGATCAGGGCTTCGAGGTTGGTGCGCACATGCACGTAAGGCGCAGGCTCCTGCGTGACCGGGTCGATCACTACACGCATGGGGTGTTCGATGCCAGCCTCGGCGGTCTCGTCAACATTGGTGGTGAAGCGCAAGACCTGGGTTTCACCTGCGCCTTCGACCTCCACGGCAATCGCCACGAAGGGCGCATCGTCGACCTTGATGCCAACCTTCTCGACCGGGGTGATGAGGAAGTAATCGTCACCATCGCGACGAATGATGGTGGAGAACAGCTTGACCATCGGCTTGCGCCCGATCGGCGTACCCAGGTAATACCAGGTGCCGTCACGGGCGATACGCATGTCGATGTCGCCGCAGAAGTCGGGGTTCCACAGGTGGACCGGCGGCAAGCCTTTGGTTTTGGGGATTTGCCCCAACAGATCGTTGGCTTTTTGCGGGCCACTCATGGCGTTCTCCTTTTGAACTACTGGTCGCTGAGCCCAAGCAGGCTGCGCGCGTATTGTTCCAGCGGCGGGCCCATCAGGTCTTCTGGTTTTTTGTCGTGGAACGTCAGTAAACCGCCACGGCTCTTGATACGTGCAGTATCAATCAAATACTGGGTGCTGGTCTCGATCAACATGATCTGAATCACACCGCCATCGATACCGAGGCGATCCAGGGCTTCCTGATCAAGCCATTCGTCCGAGTTGCCGATACGGTCGTCAGACTTGGCAAACCGGGTATAGAGCAGGTAATGCGCACCGGCGGCACGGGCTTCGCCCATGGCTTGATCAAGCCCTTCCGGGGCACGGGCGCGGCGGACCATGGGAAAGTATTCGACAAAGCCATCGAAGGCGACTTCGGCGATGACGTTAGGTCGTGGATAGACCGCGCTGCCCGGCGGCACAAAGGCGCCTTGGGCGATATAGACGAATGAGTCCGGTTGAATACGCAGGTTATTCACACGGCGGCTGTCGCTATGGTCGAGCAACCCCGCGTCGCTCATGTGGTAGCGAGTCCCTTCAGCCAGATCGCTGACATTCATGCAGCCACCAAGCGCCAAAACGGCCAGCAGCAAAACCAGGCTACGCATCCTACCCTCCAGAGGCCGGTGACGGAAAACCGGCGAATGGCCATGGGATGCAGCTTCCGCGCCAGCTCGGGATCAGCGGCGCCTCACCGTTCTCATCGCGAGCAGGCTCGCGATGAGATTTGGTCAGCCGCCGATGATTTTCATGACGGTCGCGCCACCAGAAAATGCCACTTCCTGTTTATCACCCAAGGCTTTCACCAAGAGTCGCTGCAACGCTGGCAGTGCTTGATGACGAGGTTTATCCAACAAGTCGCCAACGTAGTGGCGATTGCTCGACGACAAACAGCCGTGCAACCAGCCCGTAGATGACAGGCGCAGCCGAGAACAGGTGCGGCAGAATGGAACACTTTCGTTGGCGATCACACCGAAGTAGCCCTGCCCCGGAATTTCGTAACGCACGGCGGTGGCATCTACCGGCGCATCAGCCTGAAGGTATTCGTAGCGTTCGCCGATCAGGCTCAGCAATTGCTGAAGGCTGACGAACTGTTGCAGGAAAGCATTGGAATCGCTGGCCAGGTGGCCCATGCGCATCAACTCGATGAAGCGAAGCTCATAACCGCGTTCCAGACAGTAATCGAGTAGCGGCATCACTTGATCGAGGTTCTGCCCACGCAGCGGCACCATATTGACCTTGATTTTCAGGCCGGCGGCGCTGGCCTGGTCCATACCGTCGAGTACAGTTGCCAGATCGCCGCCACGGGCAATGCTGCGAAAGGCGCTGGCATCCAGGGTGTCGAGGGAAACGTTGATGCGACGAATGCCGGCGCCCACCAGTAGTGGCAGTTTCTTCGCCAGCAATTGACCGTTGGTGGTGAGGCTGATGTCCTCCAGGCCCATCTGCCCGACGGCGGTCATGAACGTTTCGAGTTTGGGGCTGACCAGCGGCTCGCCGCCGGTGATGCGCAAACGCTCGATGCCGGCGGCCTCGATCAGATAGGCCACGCCACGTGCCATGGCGTCGGCCGACAATTCATCCTGCGCAGCCACCAACCGCTTGCCGTTGGGCACGCAGTAGGTACAAGCGTAATTGCAGGCTGAAGTCAGGCTGATTCGCAAATTGCGGAAACGCCTGCCTTGACGGTCAACGATCATGGACTACTCCGGCGGAAGGATATTCGGACCCCCAAAACTTGACTCAATAATCAAGTTTTAGCAAGTCTTATGCCTGAGTATATTCCTGCGGTACCGCACCATGTAGCGAAATCATGGCGCAATAACGCAACTGAATGGTTCAGCTGCTCGGGGTGTCGGTATCGCGCTTGCGCTTGTTGCCCATGCGCACGCCGATGTCCATCAGGAACTGGAAGAAACCTTCCTGATCTTCCAGCACATTGCTCCAGAATGGCGAGTGATACAGCGCCACGGCGCCGTGCACAAGCGCCCAGGATGCGCAGTAATGGAAGTAAGGCGGCACGTCTTCAAGTTTGCCTTCGCTGATCCGGCCCTTGATCAGCAGGGTCAGGCGTTCGAAGTTCGAGGCGCGAATCTTGTGCAACTCCTCGACCATCTCCGGCACCTGATTGCCCTTGACCACCTTTTCTTCCAGGCGATCGAACAACCGATAGCGTTGAGGGTCGCGCATGCGGAATTCGAAGTAGGCCCGGGACAGGGCTTCCTTGTCCTTGTCGACATCGGCCGAATGCAACAGCTCGTTCAAATCGCGCTCGTAATCGAGCATCAGGCGCAGATAGATCTCAGCCTTGGATTTGAAGTGCTTGTAGATCGTGCCTTTGCCGATACCGACGGCATCAGCAATCATCTCGACGGTGACACTGTCTTCACCTTGATCGAGGAACAGCTTGAGCGCGGTATCGAGAATTTCTTGCTCGCGGCGACGAAACTCACGGACCTTACGAGGTTCTTTATGCATAAGAAAAGGTCTGTAGGGGTCAAAATTCGAAGCCGCGTATTATGCCTAACTTGCGCAAAAATGCACGGATCATCCGACCATATATGTGTTTGTTGATGAATTCCGGCAGCCTCGCAGACTAATGAGAACTCAACCGAAGCGCCCGTATTCCAAATTTGTTTAAAAACCGGCGCAGGTAAACTGGACTCGCCGCAATACTGATCAATACTTCAACTGTCGGCGGGACATCTCCCCCAAGTGTTGCGCCGATATAGGCACCAACGGACCGCGTGCCTTTGTTTTACTCCTAATGGTCTTAACCCGGATTCCCCCCCCAGAACCCGGGTTTTTTTTGCCTGCGATTTAACCTTTCACATGCGCCAGCGGAAACAGTCGCTTGAAATTCTCGGTGGTTTGCTCGGCAAACCGCTCGTAGGGCTCACCTCGCAACATTGCCAGAAATTCCGCTACGTCGCGCACGTACTGAGGCAGGTTGGGCTTACCGCGATGTGGGATCGGCGCCAGGTAAGGCGAGTCGGTTTCCACCAGCAATCGATCAGCCGGCACTTTACTGGCTACGTCACGCAGAGCGTCGGCATTGCGGAAAGTGACAATTCCGGACAAGGAAATGTAATACCCCATGTCCAATGCTGCTTTGGCCATCTCCCAGTCTTCGGTGAAACAATGCAGCACGCCTGCCTGGGGAAGCGCCGCGTCACGCAGGAGATTCAATGTATCGGCACGGGCACCACGGGTGTGAATGATCACCGGTTTGCCCGTCTGCTGCGCCGCTTGCAGGTGCAGGCGAAACGACTCCTGCTGCAACTCCGCCGCTTCCGGCTCGTAGTGGTAATCCAGTCCGGTTTCACCGATCGCCACAACACGCGGGTGGTTGAGCTCGCGCAACAGCCAATCAAGTGCAGGCGCCGCGCCCGGCTGCACATCCAGCGGATGCACGCCAACCGAACAGTCGACGTCGTCGTAACGCTCAGCCAAGGCTTTGACGTCGGCGGCATTCTCGACGCTGACGCCGATACACAGAAAGTGCCCTACCCCGCGCAGACGGGCCGCATCAAGTGCAGCATCCAGCGAGCCATCGTGGGCGGCAAGGTCAAGGCGATCAAGGTGGCAATGGGAATCTACGAGCATAAAGGGCTGCAACTTACATCGTATGAGTGGGACGGTCGGACTTCAGGGCTCCGGCCAGATGGGTTTCGATTCGACTGCGCGCGGTATTGTCGCCATCGTTGAATTGTACGCCGACCCCAGCGGCCCGGTTGCTCTGCGCACCTTGGGAGGTGACCCAGGCGACCTTGCCGGCGACCGGAATTTTCTGCGGCTCGTCCATCAGGTTCAACAGCATGAATACCTCATCACCCAACTTATCGCTCTTGTTGGTCGGGATAAACAGGCCACCCTTCATGCTGACCTCCGTTACTGATAACCAGAGTCTAGGCGCAGACGATTACTTCTGGGCAGGTAAGGATGCCCATTGCACCAGCAACGCCTCCAGCAACAACACCCGATTGAGGTTGGCTTTGCTCATCACTTTCTGGCGCTGGGCGAGGATCCAGTCCTGAATATTCAAGACTTTGTCCTGGCCGGCTTTCTGCGCCAGGTACTGAATCACCTTGCGCATGTCCGTCAGTCCCAGGCCGGCTTCGTCCTGAGTCAGCTGATAGCGCAGGATCAGGTTCGACCAGTTGCAGAACCAGTCGAACAACAGCAATAGCGCAATCGCATTCCAGCCTTCGGCCAGTTGCGTCGGTGACTGTTGCTGCTTGAGCAACCTCTTCACGCCATCGACCACCAGCGCCCGCTGCTCACGCACGCCCTGAGCCTGCAAGTTGACGGCGGCCAGTGGCGAACCGGCGGCCAGGGTCAGCAACTCGATACGCTCTTCTTCCGAGCAGTCCGGCAACGCTTTCGCCAGCCATGCAAGACTCATGGCTTCGCTCGGCAATGGACAAGCCTGCTGCACGCAGCGGCTCTTGATGGTCGGCAACAGACGACTGGTCTGGTGGCTGACCAACAGCAAAACCGTATCGCCGGAAGGTTCTTCAAGGCTTTTGAGCAAAGCGTTGGCGGCGTTGATGTTCATCGACTCGACCGGCTCGATCAACACCACTTTGCGGCCGCCCATCTGAGCGGTCTGAACCACGAAGCTGACCAGATCACGAACCTGATCGACCTTGATCGCCTTATCGGCTTCTTCCGGCTCCAGAATGTAATTGTCGGGGTGACTGCCGGCCTTGAGCAACAGACAGGATTTGCATTCGCCGCAAGCATCGTGGGCGGCGCTCGGGCGCTGACACAACAAACTGGCCATCAAGCGCTCGGCCAACGCACGCTTGCCGATTCCGGCCGGGCCATGCAACAGATAGGCGTGAGCATGTTGCTTGCGACCGGCCAACTGCTGCCAGAGACTGTCCTGCCACGGATAGGCTTCAGCCACGGGTCAACTCCAGCAGACGCGGCAGCAAGGCATCCAGTGACTGCTGAACCTGCGCCAACGGCTGGGCGGCATCGACCAGCACATAACGCGCAGGATCCTCTTCAGCACGCTTGAGGAAAGCACTGCGTACCGCGTCAAAAAAGGTTCGGCCTTCGAGTTCGAAGCGATCCAGACGACCGCGAGCGCTGGCGCGGGCCAGGCCCACTTCCACCGGCAGATCGAAAATCAACGTCAGGTCCGGGCGCAGATCGCCCTGGACGAAGGCTTCCAGAGTCGCTATGCGTTCCAGCGACAGGCCCCGACCGCCACCCTGATAGGCGTAGGTCGAATCGGTAAAGCGATCACACAGGACCACCGCCCCGCGGGCCAGCGCCGGGCGAATCACCGCGGCCAGATGCTGGGATCGTGCAGCGAACACCAACAGCAACTCGGTGTCGGGGTTCATGACCTCATCAACCGGCGCCAGCAACACTTCTCGGATCCGCTCGGCCAACGGCGTGCCGCCTGGTTCGCGAGTCAGCACGACCTCGATACCCGCGGCGCGCAGGCGCTCGGCCAGGTATTCGCGATTAGTGCTCTTGCCCGCGCCTTCCGGACCTTCCAGGGTAATAAACAAGCCAGTCACAGGCAGTCCTTAGTCAGAGTCATTGCGAGCTTTGCGGCGCGGGGGCGGGTGCGGGCTCTTGAGCGGGTTCTGGAGCCGGCTCCGATGATGGCGACGGGTCAGGCACTTGCGGCAAAGCCTCGGGGGCTGTGTCGGGCGAAGCCGCCGGAATCGGTGCCTGCTCATCCGTCGCCTCTGGCGCCGTAGCCGGCGCGGGGCTGGAGCGGTAGTCGGCACGGCGCTTGATCTGGAACTCACGCACAGCATTATTGTGCGCGTCCAGATCATCGGAGAACACGTGGCTGCCATCACCACGAGCAACGAAATAGAGGCTATGGCCAGCCACAGGATTCAGCGCTGCATGAATCGCTTCGCGGCCGACCATGGCGATCGGAGTCGGCGGCAGTCCCGAAATCATGTAGGTGTTGTACGGCGTCGCTTCCTTGAGATGGGCGCGAGTCAATTTACCGTTGTAACGATCACCGAGGCCGTAGATCACGGTCGGATCAGTCTGCAACAACATGCCGATTGCCAGGCGCCGAACAAACACACCAGCGATTTGCCCGCGCTCCTGCGGCACGCCGGTTTCCTTCTCCACCAGCGAGGCCATGATCAGCGCCTGATAGGGTTCGGTGTACGGCACGTCAGCGGCGCGCTGGCTCCACTCTTTGGCAAGGACTTCGTCGAGGCGGTCGTAGGCTTTTTTCAGCAGTTCGACATCGGTCATGCCACGCACGAAGCTATAGGTGTCAGGGAAGAACCGCCCTTCCGGAAAAATCCCGGTGTGGCCGAGTTTGTCCATCACCTCACTATCACTCAAACCGTCGAGGGTCTTTTCGAGCTTTTCATCCTTGGCCAGCGCAGCGCGGACCTGATGGAAATTCCAGCCTTCGACGAAGGTCAGGCTGTACTGAACCATTTCCCCGCGTTTCCACAGGTCAATCAGTCCTTCGACAGTCATGCCGGGCTGCATCCGGTATTCGCCCTTGTGCAACGGTTGTTCGGCAAGATTGAGGCGCCAATACACACGCAACCAGAAAGTGTCCTTGATGACGCCATCGGCTTCGAGTCGATAGAAGGTGCTAGTCGGGGTCGTACCTTTTGGCACGTCCAGCAGCTCTTCCTGAGTGATGTTCAGCGGTTGTTCCAGCGCCGAATGGATTTTCCAGGCGGAAGCGCCCAGACACAGCCCTGCCAGAACCAATCCGGTTTCCAGCAGCAGTAAGAATTTACGTCTCACGTATCAAGCATCCAGTAGCGCGCGGGCAATGGTTTGGAGTTTACGGGTGAGCGGACCAACCGGCCAGCTCAGTGCGGCATAGGCCCGCACCGGCCAAACGCCATACACGCTGTTGCAGACAAAGACTTCATCAGCCCATTGCAGCTGATCGAGGGTGATGTCGGTGATTTGCGCGGGGATCCCCAATGACTCGACTTGAAACAATAATTCGGCACGCATCACGCCGGCCACGCCGCAGCGCTTCAAATCAGCCGTGATCAGCACACCATCGCGGATCAGGAACAGATTACTGAACACGCCTTCAATGACGCGCCCGGCCTGATCGAGCATCAAGCCTTCGGCATGATCGGTGTCTTGCCATTCGGAACGGGCGATGACCTGCTCAAGACGGTTCAGGTGTTTGAGTCCTGCAAGCAGAGGCTGCCTGGAAAGCCGTGTCGCACAGGGAAAGAGGCGAACACCCTGCCCCGCATTGGCAGCAGGATAAACCGCAGGAGGGTTGCCCAGCATGATGCGCCGCGCCTGAGCCGAAGGATCGAGCGCATAACCGCGCGCGCTTTCGCCACGCGTGACGATGAGTTTGAGCACACCTTCGCCCAACGCTTGGGCATAGGTCAGCAACTCTGTGTAGACAGCCGCATGATCGAGATTAATTGCCAACCGCTGGCAACCTTTGACCAAACGCACCAAATGCCGATCCAGCAACACCGGAACGCCGTTGCGCACGGCAATGGTCTCAAACAGACCATCACCGTAAGCCAGGCCGCGATCTTTCAGCGACAAAGCGTCAGCCGGCCGACCATCGACCCAGCTGTCCATCAGTCAGCGAACCGGCGGAACACCAATGAACCGTTGGTACCGCCAAACCCGAAGGAGTTGGACAACACCACATCGATATCCATATTACGCGCGGTATGCGGTACGAAATCGAGGTCGCAACCTTCGTCCGGCTCATCAAGGTTGATGGTCGGCGGCGCTACCTGGCTGTTGATCGCCAGCACACTGAAGATCGCCTCGACCGCGCCCGCCGCACCCAATAGGTGACCGGTCATGGACTTGGTCGAACTGACCGCCAGCTTGTAAGCGTGATCGCCGAACACCGACTTGATTGCACAGGCTTCAGCGAGGTCGCCAGCCGACGTCGAGGTGCCGTGGGCGTTAACGTACTGGACCTGATCGCCATTGATCTTGGCATCGCGTAGCGCATTGGTGATGCAACGTGCAGCACCTGCACCATCAGCCGGTGGCGAAGTCATGTGGTAAGCATCGCCACTGGTGCCAAAGCCGATCAGCTCGGCGTAGATCGTCGCACCGCGGGCCTTGGCGTGCTCCAGTTCTTCCAGAACCAGAGCGCCGGCACCGTCGGACAGTACGAAGCCATCACGGCCCTTGTCCCATGGACGGCTGGCGCGGGTCGGTTCGTCGTTACGGGTCGACAGTGCGCGGGAGGCACCGAAGCCACCCATGCCCAGGCCACAAGCCGCCATTTCAGCGCCGCCGGCAATCATCACGTCGGCTTCGTCGTACATGATGTTGCGTGCCGCCATGCCGATGCAGTGCGTACCCGTGGTACACGCGGTGGCGATGGCGTAGTTAGGTCCCTGTGCGCCCAGATGGATGGACAGGAAACCGGAAATCATATTGATGATCGAGCCTGGCACGAAAAACGGAGAAATCCTTCGCGGGCCGGAATCATGCAGCGTGCGGCTGGTTTCCTCGATATTGGTCAGTCCACCAATACCCGAACCCATGGCCACGCCGATGCGCTCACGGTTGGCGTCGGTGACTTCCAGGCCGGCGTTACGAACGGCCTGAAAACCTGCGGCCAGGCCGTACTGAATGAACAGGTCGAGCTTGCGAGCCTCCTTGACCGACAGGTATTCCTCGACATTGAAGCCCTTTACCGAGCCGCCAAAACGGGTGGAATAGGCAGAAAGGTCGGTGTGTTCGATCAGACCAATGCCACTACGGCCAGCCAGAATGCCCTGCCAACTGCTCGGCACATCCGTGCCCAGTGGCGACAACATACCCATACCGGTGACTACGACGCGTCTACGCGACACAGCACTCTCCTTTTTCAAATGACGACGTTGCATCAGGCCTAAAGAAAAAACCGCACGCCGTGATGGCAGTGCGGTTTTTCCATGACAGCAAGCAACGATTACAAGCTATTAAGCCTGGTGGTTAGTAACGTAATCGATTGCGGCTTGTACAGTAGTGATCTTCTCAGCTTCTTCGTCAGGGATTTCGGTCTCGAATTCCTCTTCCAGAGCCATCACCAGCTCAACAGTGTCAAGGGAGTCGGCACCCAGGTCTTCAACGAAGGAAGCCGTGTTGACCACTTCTTCTTCTTTAACGCCCAGTTGCTCAGCAACGATTTTCTTGACGCGCTCTTCGATGGTGCTCATACCTTGTTTTCACTCCTAATGGACAAATTCAGGCAGCTGGCCAGTGGGTAAGTGTATAGAAAGACTTTTCAGTTTTTCAACTGAAAGCTTCACTCCTCAAACCCGGTGGCCCTCTGTCTATAAATAGATTGCAGCTTTATAACGGATTTTAGACAGCTCGTATGACATTTTTTTGAAGCAATCCGTCACATTTAACTCATGTACATCCCGCCGTTCACCGGGATTGTAGCCCCAGTAACGTATGCCGCACCGTCGGATGCAAGAAAAGCGACCACAGACGCGATCTCTTGAGCTTGCCCCAAACGGCCCAGCGGAATCTGCGTCTGCAAGGCTTCACGCTGTGCCTCGGGCAGTTCGCGAGTCATATCGGTGTCGATGAACCCAGGGGCCACCGAGTTTACCGTAATCGAACGCGAACCGACTTCACGCGCCAGTGAACGGCTGAAACCTTCCAGACCGGCCTTGGCGGCTGCGTAGTTTACTTGGCCTGCGTTGCCCATGGCACCCACTACCGAACCAATACTGATAATTCGTCCCCAACGGGCTTTGGTCATACCGCGCAAAACGCCCTTGGATAGGCGGAACAGGCTGTTCAGATTGGTATCAACGACGTCATGCCATTCGTCATTTTTCATGCGCATCATCAGATTATCGCGGGTGATACCGGCATTATTGACCAAGATCGCCGGCGCACCGAACTGCGATGCAATGCTCGCCAGCACTGCAGCAACGGATTCGTCGCTGGTGACATTGAGTTCCAGGCCAGTGCCTTGAATCCCGTTTTCCTTCAGGGTTGCCGCAATGCGCTCGGCACCCGAGGCGGACGTCGCGGTGCCGATAACGATGGCGCCCTGACGACCCAGTTCCAGGGCGATAGCCTGGCCGATACCGCGGCTCGCGCCAGTGACCAGTGCAACTTTACCTTGCAGACTCATGCAGGCTTCTCCTGATTCACGCCAGCGCTGCGCGAGCGGCAGCGAAGGCGTCGGGGGTATTGAGATTGGATGTCGACACGCCTTCGGCGCAACGCTTGTTCAGGCCAGCCAGCACTTTGCCTGGGCCGCATTCGACCAACTGGGTAGCACCTTTGGCGGCCAGCGCCTGAACCGATTCGACCCAGCGTACAGGCTTGTAAAGCTGCTCAAGCAGATCGCGCTTGAGGGTTTCCAGATCCGCCGGCACATTGGCGCTGACATTCTGAACCACTGGAATCTGCGGTGCCTGCCAGGCGATCGCTGCAATCGACGCGGCGAAACGATCGGCCGCCGGACGCATCAGCTCGCAATGGGACGGCACGCTGACCGGCAACGGCATGGCGCGCTTGGCACCACGAGCCTTGCAGCCTTCGATGGCGCGCTCGACCGCTGCCTTCGCACCGGCGATGACCACTTGGCCAGGGGAGTTGAAGTTGACCGCACTGACCACTTCACCTTGCGCCGCTTCGGCACAGGCTGCCAGCACATCAGCATCGTCCAGACCGAGAATGGCGGCCATGCCACCTTGCCCGGCCGGAACAGCTTCCTGCATCAGCTTGCCGCGGGATTCAACCAGCTTCACCGCGTCGGCCAGGCTCAGACTGCCCGCGGCGACCAGAGCGCTGTATTCGCCCAGGCTGTGACCGGCAACATAAGCCGGACGCGCACCACCTTCAGCCAGCCACAGACGCCACAAAGCAATCGAGGCAGTCAGAATGGCCGGCTGGGTTTTATCGGTTTGATTGAGTTGCTCTTCCGGCCCTTGCTGGGTCAGTGCCCACAGGTCGTAACCCAGAGCATCGGAAGCTTCTTTGAATGTTTCGAGGACAACCGGATGTTGTGCGCCCAACTCGGCCAGCATGCCGAGGGACTGCGAACCCTGTCCCGGAAAGACGAATGCGAGGGAAGCAGACATGTAACAAGCCCCTAATGATCTTGTCGTCGGAGAATTGACGTCCCGCTTGAGGGACGCAAGAAACTGACAGTTGGATGGCAAATTGAATTGAGCGGTCACATTTAAGCATTGTCCGACGAAAACGCCTAAAGCAACAAATCCTCCAGACGACCGTGAATACGGTCCGGCAGGTTTTCCTGGATCTCGATCAAGGCGCGCTGAATCGCACTCTGGAAGCCCTGAACCCCCGCCGAACCATGGCTTTTCACCACAATCCCCTGCAACCCGAGGAAGCTTGCGCCGTTATGCCGCGCAGGCGCCAGATCGGCTTGCAAGCGCCTCATCAGCGGCAATGCCAAAGCCCCAACCACTTTTGACGCGAGGTTTTTCTTGAACAAGGCTTCGATGCGCCCGGCAATCATGGTCGCCAGTCCTTCGCTGGACTTCAGCAGGATATTGCCGACAAAACCGTCACATACCACCACATCCGCCTCGCCACGGTACACGCCGTCACCTTCGACAAAACCGATGTAGTTGATGCCACGAGCCCGCTGCAACAAGGTGGCCGCCAGCTTGACCTGTTGATTGCCCTTGATGTCTTCAGTACCAATGTTCAGCAGCGCCACTCGCGGACGAACGATCCCCAAGGCTTGCGCTGCCACCGACCCCATCACCGCGAACTGCAACAAGTGCTCGGCACTGCAATCGACATTGGCGCCCAGGTCGAGCAACTGGCAATAACCCTTTTGCGTCGGAATTGCCGCTACCATCGCCGGACGATCAATACCCGGCAACGTTTTGAGCACAAACCGCGACAACGCCATCAGCGCACCGGTATTACCGGCACTGACACAAGCCTGGACCTTGCCGTCTCGCAGCAACTCCAGCGCCACGCGCATCGATGAGTCGGGCTTGCCGCGCAGGGCCTGAGCAGGTTTTTCGTCCATGGTGATGATTTCGGACGCCGGCGCGATCGACAGACGCGAGCGATCCACAGCCGATTGGCCAGAGAGCAATTCTTCAAGAAGGGAAGGTTGACCGACGAGGGTCAGGTGCAGCGAGGGGGTAGCAGACAGACAAGCAAGGCTGGCCTGAACAATGCTGCGGGGACCGAAGTCCCCGCCCATTGCGTCAATCGCGATGACTTGAGCAGACAAGTGATTACTCGTCAGCGCCCTTGTCGATCACTTTACGGCCACGGTATACGCCTTCTGGCGATACGTGGTGACGCAGGTGAATTTCACCGGTGGTTTTTTCTACAGACAGAGTGCTTGCCGTCAGGGCGTCGTGCGAACGACGCATGTCACGGGCAGAGCGGGATTTTTTGTTCTGCTGAACAGCCATAATTGATTAACTCCTAAACGTTTGGGTCACGCTTTAACTGCGCCAATACACTGAACGGGTTGGACCGCGTTACCTCGTCCTCGCTCGGTTCGGGCTCATCGAGACCCGCCGGCTGCTGGCATTCTTCCGGATGATGAGCAGGCACAATGGGCAAGGCGAGCAAAAGCTCCTCCTCGATCAGTGACTGCAGATCCAAAGGATCTTCGCCCAGTTCCAGCACGTCATAACCTTTCGGCAACGACTGGGTATTCGCACCCTCCTTCACCACAGCATAACTGCATTCGCTATGGATCGGCAGGGTGACCAGCTCAAGACATCGCTGGCAAACCATTTTGACTTCGGTGTCGATAAAACTGTGAATTACCACAGACTTACGTTCATCTCGTTCAAAAACGAATTTAGCCTGCACCGTACCGACAGTGTCGGAAAGCGGGTCGCAGAGTCTCTCCAAATCGGCCAGCAGCAGTTCACCTTGAAGGGTGGTGCCACGATCAGCCAATTTGCGCGGGTCAACGTGAGGTGGAATCGGGTCATTCAACATAGGCGCAGCATTATAGGGATGCCCCCAGCCATGTCAAAGGAAATTCAGCCCTGTCCGTCACTTGCAAGCCTCCGCTAGAATTCGCGCCTGTCCTGTGGAGATGCGCATGCTGCCTTTATTACTCGCTTCAAGCTCGATTTATCGCCGGGAATTGCTGGCCCGCTTGCAGTTGCCGTTTACCTGCAGCTCGCCGGATATTGACGAAAGCCATCGTCCAGACGAGTCCGCCACTGAGCTGGTCAAGCGCCTCGCCGAGGAAAAAGCACGCGCACTGGCCAGCAGCCACCCCGACCACCTGATCATCGGCTCCGATCAGGTCGCCGTACTGGGCGATCGGATCATCGGCAAACCCCACACGTTCGAAAAGGCCCGCGAACAATTGCTGGCGTCGAGCGGCGCCAGCGTGACCTTTCTCACCGGCCTGGCGCTGCTCAACAGCCAGACTGGCGACTGCCAGGTCGATTGCGTGCCCTTCACCGTACACATGCGCACCCTCGATCCGGCGCGCATCGAACACTACCTGCGCGCCGAACAGCCCTACGACTGTGCTGGCAGCTTCAAAGCCGAAGGTTTGGGGGTGAGCCTGTTTCAAAGCACCGAAGGCCCTGACGCCACTAGCCTGATCGGCCTGCCATTGATTTGTCTGGTGGACATGTTACTGGCCGAAGGCGTGCAAATCCCCTGAAGACAAAAAACCGGCCACGAAGGCCGGTTTCCGATGCAACCAGGAGAATCAGCGCAACGAGGGCCCCTGAAAGCCCATCCACATCGCCAGATGCTCAGCCACGCTGGCACCGAGTTTTTTCGAGAAGCGATCGAACGGCGATTCCTGAACGGTGAAATCCACCAACTCTTTCTCGCCGATCACGTCACGCGCCACCGAACTGGCATTTCCCAGGCCGTCGATCAGACCCAGCGGCAGTGCCTGCTCGCCAGACCAGACCAACCCGGAAAACAGCTCCGGATGCTCCTTATCCTTGAGGCGATCGCCACGACCCTTCTTGACGCTGCTGATGAATTGCTGATGAGTGGTATCGAGTACGCCCTGCCAGAACTGAGTTTCTTCAGGCTTTTGCGGCTGAAACGGATCGAGAAACGATTTGTGCTCGCCGGAAGTATAAGTGCGACGCTCGACACCGAGCTTCTCCATCGTCCCGACAAAGCCATAGCCGGCCGCCGTCACACCAATGGAACCCACCAGGCTCGCCTTGTCGGCGTAGATCTGATCCGCCGCACTGGCGATGTAGTAAGCGCCGGAAGCGCCCAAATCCGAGATCACCGCATAAAGCCTGGTGTCCGGATGCAGGCCGCGCAAACGGCGAATCTCGTCATAAACGTAGCCCGATTGCACCGGACTGCCGCCCGGACTGTTGATTCGCAGGATGACACCTTTGACCTTCTCGTCCTCGAACGCGGCACGCAGACTGCCGACGATGTTGTCAGCGCTGGCAGGTTCCTTGTCGGCGATCATGCCGGTCACGTCGATCAGCGCGGTGTAGTTGCCACTGCGGGCGGCAGCTTTTTCCATGTCGATCAACGGCGTGAACAGAATCAACGCGCCAAACAGGTACACAAAGGTCAGCAGCTTGAAAAAGATCCCCCAGCGACGGGACCGGCGCTGCTCCTGCACGCCGGCCAGCAGGGTCTTTTCCAGCAACTTCCAGCTTTTCTCGTCACCGCTCTCTGCGCCTGCCTTGGCGGGCGCTTTCCATTCGTCGGTCATGACATCTACCCCAGCAAAAACCTATTAAGCCCGCTGACTCAGCCAGGCATGCAATTGTGAAAAACGATCAATGGCCAGTGCCGGCTCGAATAATTTCAACGCTTCGATCGATTGCGCGCCATAGCTGACGGCCACCGACTCCATGCCGGCATTGCGCGCCATCTGCAAATCAAAGGACGAATCGCCCACCATCAGCGCCTGCTCCGGGCGAACCTGACAGTGAGCGAGGATCTGTTCAAGCATCAGCGGATGGGGTTTGCTGGCGGTTTCGTCGGCCGCCCGGGTGATGTCGAAATAATCTTCCCAGCCATGCGCCTTCAGCACCCGATCCAGCCCGCGACGGGCCTTGCCGGTCGCGACCGCCAAGCGGTAACCATCAGCGCGAAACGCTTCCATCGACTCGACCACACCCTCGAACAACGGCGAAGGAACAGCCTCAGAGGCGATGTAATGCTGCGCATAATGCTCACGGAATGCGATCAGTTCGGTATCGCCGATTTGCGGATACAACGTACGAATCGCTTCCGGCAAACCCAGACCAATGATGCCCTTGACGGCATCATCATCGCGCAACGGAAATCCGGAGCGCTCGGACGCGACATGCATGGCCTCGACAATCCGACCAATGGAATCAGCCAACGTGCCGTCCCAGTCGAAAATCAGCAGTTTGTAATCAGATGGGTGCACTCAGGCGCTCCACGGTTTTGGCCCACATCTCATCCACGGGCGCCTGCAATTTCAACTCACCGCCATCGGGCAACGGCACGGTCAGCATGTAGGCGTGCAGGAACAGGCGCTTGCCGCCCAGATCACGGATCTCTTTGCTGAAGCCTTCATCGCCGTACTTGGTATCACCGGCAATGCAATGTCCGGCGTGCAAGGTGTGGACGCGGATCTGGTGAGTCCGGCCGGTAATCGGTTTGGCTTCGATCAGGGTGGCAAAGTCGCCGAAACGACGCAGGACCTTGAACACGGTCACAGACTCCTTGCCCTCCTCCTCGTCGACCTCGACCATACGCTCGCCGGAGCGCAGATTGCTCTTGCCGAGCGACGCTCGGACTTGCTTGATCGAGGCCGCCCAGTTGCCGCGAACCAGCGCCATGTAGCGTTTATCGATGCCATCGCCGCGCAATGCCGTGTGCAAGTGACGCAGCATGCTGCGCTTCTTGGCGATCATCAGCAGGCCGGAGGTGTCACGGTCGAGACGGTGAACCAGTTCAAGCTCTTTGCAATCGGGACGCAACTGACGAAAGGCTTCGATCACCCCGTAAGTCAAGCCACTGCCACCGTGAACCGCGATCCCGCAAGGCTTGTTGATCACGATCAACGCCTTGTCCTCGAAGACAATCGAGGCCTCGAGGCGCTGTAGCAGGCCTTGTGCCAGCGGCACCGGCTCGTCGCGCTCAGGCACGCGAACCGGCGGCACGCGCACGATATCGCCCGCCTGCAGCTTGTATTCGGGCTTGATCCGGCCTTTGTTCACTCGCACTTCGCCTTTACGCAAAATGCGGTAAATCAAGGTCTTGGGCACGCCTTTGAGCCGAGCGAGAAGGAAGTTATCAATACGTTGGCCGGCATATTCCGGCGAGACCTCCAGCAGTTGTACGGCTGGGGTCGAAGGGGCAGTAGTTGTCATGGCGCGGATGATAACAATTTTTTATGGAATTGAAGCACTTAATCATTGCTGCTATAGTCGCGAACGCCGCCAAAAGCGGCCTGGACAGCGGACTAACGGTCAAAAACCGGCCCTGACCAACGCAATTCACCAGGACGCGAGGCCGTCCTACGGGGCTTTCGCTACGTAACGGTGGAGTTTGCAGGTGTAACGAGCGCAGGTGACATGAGGCCTGAATCAAGCGGCAAAGCAGAGCTTTTACTCGCCTTGCCAGCCAATATTCATGGCCAGTTCACAAAGTGCAGTCAGCTGCGAATGACCCCGAGCGAACGCTTCGGAAACAACGCCTAAATTAGCCATGATGCGTGACCTCCCCTTTCGGAGCTCACGGTAAATGCCAACCCGCTGCGGATTCTGCGCGCGGCAGCACCCGAATTATCAGGGATACGTGTAGGGTGGAGATGCACAACCGCTGGACTGTGTAGCAATAGGCTTTATCAAGACGCTTCATCTCGTCCACAGCCGCTGGTTGATTCCTCCTCCTGACTGAGTGCTTAAGTAGCCACAGCAAGCAGGACGCGTACGTCGCGACGCCGGCCCAATTGGTCGGGGTTCGCTAGACACTGGAGTGTCCAACCACTCCTGACGCACCTGACACCGACCATGAGAAGTCGTGTGTGCCGAACGCCGTTTCCGGCAGCCCGGAAACCGACGGTACTACATGAAAAGAATGCTGATTAACGCAACTCAACCCGAAGAGTTGCGTGTTGCACTGGTAGATGGCCAACGCCTCTACGACCTGGACATCGAATCCGGTGCACGCGAGCAGAAAAAGGCCAACATCTATAAAGGCCGGATTACTCGCATCGAACCAAGCCTTGAGGCTGCCTTTGTCGATTTCGGCTCTGAGCGCCACGGCTTCCTGCCCCTCAAAGAAATCTCCCGCGAATACTTCAAGAAAGCCCCCGAAGGCCGCGTCAACATCAAGGACGTCCTGAGCGAAGGCCAGGAAGTCATCGTGCAGGTCGAAAAAGAAGAACGTGGCAACAAGGGCGCCGCCCTGACCACCTTCATCAGCCTGGCCGGTCGTTACCTGGTGCTGATGCCGAACAACCCGCGTGCCGGCGGTATTTCCCGTCGCATCGAAGGTGAAGAGCGCAACGAACTGCGTGAAGCCCTGAACGGCCTGGTTGCCCCAGCCGACATGGGTCTGATCGTTCGCACTGCCGGCCTGGGCCGCAGCAGCGAAGAGATGCAGTGGGACCTCGACTACCTGCTGCAACTGTGGACTGCCATCAAAGAAGCCTCGCTGGATCGCTCCGCGCCGTTCCTGATCTACCAGGAAAGCAACGTGATCATCCGCGCCATCCGCGATTACCTGCGCCAGGATATCGGCGAAGTGTTGATCGACAGCGTTGAAGCCCAGGACGAAGCCCTGACCTTCATTCGCCAGGTAATGCCGCAGTACGCCAGCAAGATCAAGCTGTACGAAGACAGCGTGCCGCTGTTCAACCGTTTCCAGATCGAAAGCCAGATCGAGACCGCATTCCAGCGCGTCGTTGAGCTGCCTTCCGGCGGCTCCATCGTTATCGATCCGACCGAAGCGCTGGTGTCTATCGACATCAACTCGGCGCGCGCCACCAAAGGCAGCGACATCGAAGAAACCGCTCTGCAGACCAACCTAGAAGCCGCCGAAGAAATCGCCCGTCAGTTGCGCCTGCGCGACATCGGCGGCCTGATCGTCATCGACTTCATCGACATGACCCCTGCCAAGAACCAGCGCGCCGTGGAAGAGAAGGTCCGCGAATGCCTGGAAGCGGACCGCGCTCGCGTGCAAGTCGGTCGCATCTCGCGCTTCGGCCTGCTGGAAATGTCCCGTCAGCGCCTGCGTCCATCGCTGGGCGAAAGCAGCGGCATCGTTTGTCCGCGTTGCAACGGTACCGGCATCATCCGTGACGTTGAATCGCTGTCACTGGCGATCCTGCGCCTGATCGAAGAAGAAGCCCTGAAAGACCGCACCGCCGAAGTTCGCGCACAAGTGCCGATCCCGGTCGCCGCGTTCCTGCTCAACGAAAAACGCAACTCGATCACCAAGATCGAACTGCGCACCCGTGCCCGCATCGTCATTCTGCCGAACGATCACCTCGAAACGCCGCACTTCGAAGTGCAGCGTTTGCGCGATGACAGCCCGGAAGCCGCGGTCGGCCAGTCCAGCTACGAAATCGCTGCTGCCGCTGCCGAAGTCGAAGAAATCCAGCCAGCCGCTGCGACCCGCACCCTGGTTCGCCAGGAAGCCGCGGTCAAGACAGCTCCGGCTCGCGCCAACGCTCCGGTTCCGACCGAAGTCGTCGCCGCGCCGGTGGTTGTACCGGTCGCCGCGCCTGAGCCAAGCCTGTTCAAAGGTCTGGTGAAGTCGCTGGTCAGCCTGTTTGCGACCAAGGAAGAGCCTGCTGCGCCGGTGGTGGTTGAAAAACCGGCCGCCGAGCGTCCGGCCCGCAACGAAGAGCGTCGCAACGGTCGTCAGCAGAGCCGCAACCGTAACGGTCGCCGCGATGAAGAGCGCAAGCCTCGCGAGGAACGTGCACCGCGTGAAGAGCGCGCACCACGTGAGCCACGCGAAGCCCGCGAAGAAACGCCTGCAGTCGCCCGCGAAGAACGCGCACCACGCGCCCCTCGTGAAGAACGTGCACCGCGCGCACCTCGCGAAGATCGCAAACCACGCGGCGATCGCGAAGAACGCCCGGTTCGTGAATTGCGTGAGCCTCTGGATGCCGCTCCGGCCGCCGCGGCTACCGCTGAAGAGCGTCCAGCCCGTCAGCCACGCGAAGAACGTGCTCCACGCCCACCGCGTGAAGAACGTCAGCCTCGTACCGAGCAAGCCGCTGCCGCAGTAGCTGAAGAAGAACTGACCACCAACGAAGAGCAACTGCAGGAAGACGGTCAGGACAGCGCCGAAGGCGATCGTCCACGCCGCCGTTCCCGTGGTCAGCGTCGTCGCAGCAACCGTCGTGAGCGTCAGCGCGATGCCAACGGTAATGTGATCGAAGGTTCAGAAGAATCCGAGGCCGCCGAAGGTAACGAAGCTGCCGAAACCAACGAAGCGCCAAGCAGTGCCGATCTGGCCGCCGGCCTGGCTGTTACCGCAGCCGTTGCCAGCACCGTGATCAGCGCTCCAGCCGAAGCGCAGGCTAACGAACAAGCCGAACGCGCGACTGCCGCCACCCTGGAAACTGCTCCAGTGGAAGCGCCAGTGGTTGAAGCAACGACTCCGGTCGAAGCCAACACCACTCCGGAAATCGAAGTGGCCCCGGCTCGTGAAGAACAGCCTGTATTTGAAGCTGCCGCTGAGCCAGTGGTTGCCGCAGAACCGGTTGTCGAAACAGCCACCGAAACAGTCCGTGAAGTTCGCGAAGAGCAAACCGCGTTCAACTGGGTTGCCGAGCCAGCCGCCACCGAAGCGCCAGAAGCCGAAGCCATGGTCTCCGAGCCAACGGTTGCTGCTGCCGAGCCTGCTCCGGTGGTTGAAGCGCCGGTGGTTGCCGAAGAAGTGGCCGCACCGGAAGTCGAAGCCGCCCCTGTCAGTGCCCTGACGCCAAGTGGCCGTGCACCGAACGACCCACGTGAAGTGCGTCGCCGCAAGCGTGAAGCCGAGCGTCAGCAGAAGGAAGCTGAACTGGCTGCCGCTGCTGCTCCAGCTGCTGTCGAACCAGCACCGGTTGTCGCTGAAGTCGTCGAGGCAGCACCTGCCCCGGCTGCGGAAGTCGCTGCTGCCGAACCCGTTGAATCGGTGATCGACGAAGCACCGCGCTCCGTTCGGGAAGCGGTAGAGCAACACGAGCAAGCCCTGGAAAAAGAACACGAGCCTAAACCTCTCGTCTGATTCCATCGGCCACTAAAAAGCCCCGCCTGGTGATCCAGGCGGGGCTTTTTTTATCTGATCATTGCCACACTCTGAGTGGGAACGATCATTACGGGTAGATCAGCGCGTTCGGCACATCCACATCCCACAACACCCCGGGATCGTCTACGACCACCTCGACTACCCTCGCCTGCGCAAACAACGCCCTGGCACCTTGATCACCGGACAACGCCATCAACGCAACACCAGAGTTGCGCCCAAAACCAACCGGATGCCCATACTTGCCTTCATGCACCGGAACACTGACGGCGTCTTCAGCAATCTGCGCCACCACACGCTCAATACTCGACGCAAGGATGAACGGCATATCCCCCAGCACAATCAGCCAGCCACTGAGCTGCGGACACGCTGCCACCCCGGCCGCGATGCTGTCGCCCATGCCGGTCGATTCGATCAGCACAATCTCGCAACCATAAGCCTTGGCCAGGCGGATCACTTGCGGTCGATCCACAGTGGTCACCAGGACGCGCGTCTCAAGGGAAGCCGGCAAATTCACCAGCACTTGCTCGATCATCGAATGAACAGCACCCTCGCGCCCCGTACAATCCGCCACCAGCTTGTCCCTCTCGGCACCGGCTTCTTGTCGGAACCGACTGCCCTGCCCCGCTGCCAGCACGATGACGCCAATGGGCTCACTCATACCACTTCCTGCAACAGCTTCTTCTGCTTCAGTTCGACGCCGTTCTTGATCGCCACAATTTCGGCCAGCAGCGACAAGGCGATTTCCGCCGGTGTGTGGCTGCCAATGTGCAAACCGATCGGGCCATGCAGCCGCTCGATGGCCCTTTGTGACAAGCCTAGCAGCCCGAGGTTTTGCCGGCGCTTCACGCTGTTGACCCGGGAGCCCAGCGCACCGACATAAAACGCTTTGGAGTCCAAAGCTGTGAGCAGTGCCATGTCATCGAGCCGAGGATCGTGGGTCAGCGCGACGATGGCCGTACGCTCGTCAGGCTGGATGCTGAGCACCGCTTCATCGGGCATGCCCGACACAAATCGCCCATGCTGCTCTTCCCAGCCGTAAACGAACTCGGTGCGCGGATCGCAGATCAGCACTTCGAAATCCAGCAGCCGCGCCATCTCAGCCACATACCGGGACAACTGCCCGGCGCCGATCAGCAACAACCGCCAACGCGGACCGTAAATGGCCCGCAACGTCTTGCCATCGAACGTCAGGAAATCAGTCTTGTCAGCCGGTTGCAGCATGACTTCACCCGTCTCGATACTGAGCGAGCGAGCAACGATTTCATGCGCCTGGCAGCGTGCCAGCAACTCGGCAACCCAAGCCGGGTCGCCGACCCGCTCCTCGGTCAGGCGCAAGGTGCCGCCGCACGGCAAACCAAAGCGTGCCGCCTCCTCACGAGTGACGCCGTAGGTGATCAATTGCACTGGCGGCCCATCGATTGGAATACGACCGTCGTGCAGCCGGGCAATCAAATCGTCTTCAACACATCCGCCGGACACCGAGCCAATGACCACACCATCTTCACGCAAGGCCAACATCGCACCAGGCATTCGAGGCGCAGTGCCCCAGGTCTGGACCACGCTGTACAACACCACCCGCTGCCCCGCTCGGCGCCATTCGAGCACGCTGCGCAGGACGTTCAGATCGACGCTGTCCATCAGGCTTGCGCCTTCTGCCAACCTTGCAGCTGATAGCGAACCGGCAGGTTGCGGATGCGCTTGCCCGTGGCAGCAAAGATTGCATTGCACAGAGCAGGTGCGATCGGAGGTACGCCCGGTTCACCGACACCGCCTAATGGCACATCACCCGGTGGGGTGACCAGATGAACCGCAACTTCTTTCGGTGCCAGGGACATGCGCGCCACTTCGTACATGTGGAAGTTGTCCTGCTGGACCTTGCCGTCCTTGAAGCTGATTTCCCCCAGCACCGCGTTGCCCAAGCCCATGACACAGGCGCCTTCGAACTGCGAGCGAATCCGCTCGGGGTTGATCTGCGGGCCGCAATCCACCGCGATGTCAGCCTTGTGCACGATCAGCGTGCCGTCGTCTTTGACTTCGACCTCAATCACCGCCGCCACATAAGTCACGAAGCTGTAATGCACCGCCAGCCCCAGGCCTCGGCCCTTGGGTAACTCACGGCCCCAACCGGCGGCTTTGGCAGCGGTTTCCAGTACCGTGCGCATCCGCGCAGTGTCGATCGGATAACGCTCGGGGGATTCGCCGTAGTTCCACTCTTCACTCAAAGTGCGCGGATCGATCTGGCGGTCAGGGCCAAGCAATTTGATCTGGTACTTGAGCGGATCCTGGCCAGCCTTATGCGCCAGTTCATCGGCAAAACTCTGAATCGCAAAACCGTGAGGAATGTTCGACACCGAGCGATACCAGCCGACGCGGGTATGGACCGTCGCTTCCGGGTTTTCAAGGCGCACGTTAGGAATCGCGTAAGCCATGTTGGTAAAGCCCATGCCCAGCTCGAAGGCCGCCTCATGGTTCATGCCCGGCGCAAACAGCGCGGTGATGCTCGGCGCCACGGTGCGGTGCAACCAGCCGGAGGGCAGGCCGTCCTTATTCAGGCTGGCCTTCAGGTACTCGGCCGATACCGTGTGGAAATAGGAGCAGTGGATGTCGTCTTCACGGGTCCATTGCACGCGCACTGCCTTGCCAGGGAATTCCTTGGCAAGGATGGCGGCCTCGATGATGAAGTCCGGCTTGGATTTACGCCCGAAACCGCCGCCCAGCAAGGTGACGTTGAAGGTGACGTTATCGAACGCAATGCCGAGGCGTTCGCCAATGCGTTCGCGGGCGACTTGTGGTGCCTGGCTTGGGGCCCAGGCTTCGCACACACCGTCCTTGAAGCGGGCGATGGCAACCATCGGTTCCATTGGCGCCTGGGTGAGGTGCGGCAGGTAATAGGACGCTTCGAACGTGCTGTTGGCGCCGCCCATCGCCTCATCGATGTTGCCGGTATTGCGCACCACTTTGCCCGGTTTGAGGGACGCGGCTTCCAGTTCCTTGCGGTAGGCGATCGAGTCATAACTGGCGTTAGGACCCTCATCCCACTCGATGTTCAACGCCTCGCGGCCCTTGATCGCCGCCCAGGTATTGCTGGCCACCACGGCCACGCCGCCCAAGGGCTGAAACTCCGACGGCAGCGGATGGCCTTCGATCTGCACGACCTTGATCACCCCCGGGACTTTCATCGCGGCGCTGGAATCGACGGACTTGACCTTGCCGCCGTACACCGCAGGGCGCGCAATGGTGGCGTAGAGCATGCCGTCAAAATGGACGTCTGCACCGTAAATGGCGCGGCCATTGACGATGTCGGCACCGTCGATCGCCTTGGTGCCTTCCTTGCCGATATAGCGGAACTCTGACGGCTGCTTGAGCCGCAGACTGTCACGCGCCGGCACTGCCAACGCACCGGCCGTGGCGGCCAATGCGCCGTAACCCAATTCACGGCCGGTCGGCTTGTGAATGACTTTATGCAGTTGCGCGCGGCATTCGCTGACCGGCACTTTCCACTGTTCGGCAGCCGCTTGCTCAAGCATGGTCCGCGCGGCAGCACCACAGCGGCGCATTGGCTCGTACCAGTGGCGCATGCTGCGCGAACCATCGGTGTCCTGGTTGCCGAAGCGCACTTCGTCGCCCGGCGCCTGTTGCACCTTCATCATCGCCCAGTCGGCTTCCAGTTCATCGGCCACCACCATCGTCAGGCTGGTGCGCACACCCTGGCCCATTTCCGAACGGTTGCAGACCACTGTCACCGTGCCATCAGCGGCGATGCTGACGTAAACCTTGGGATCGTCGACCCAGCCGTTGGGCATGCCATCGGCGCCGAATTTTTTCTCTTTCTCGGCAGCGAAAGCGTCTTGCCAGCCCCAGCTTGCCGCCAGTACCAGCGCACTGGAGGCGCCAACGCCTTTGAGGAAACCGCGACGACTGAGGTTGCTCAGCGCGAAATCATTCGGTAACTGGCTCATGCCTTGGCCTCCTTCAGGTGAGTGGATGCCTGGCGGATGGCGGTCTTGATACGATTGTAAGTGCCGCAGCGACAAATATTGCCGACCATCGCCTCTTCGATCTGTTCGTCGCTGGGGTTCGGGTTGGTCTTGAGCAGCGCCGTGGCGGACATGATCTGCCCGCCCTGACAGAAGCCGCACTGGGCCACGGCGGTGTCGAGCCAGACTTGCTGAACGACTTGCCCGACCGGGTCGGCGTGCAGGTTATCGATGGTGGTGACGTTCTGGCCGACTACTGAACCGATCGGTGTGATGCAACTGCGCGCCGGGGCGCCTTCGATATGAATAGTGCAGGCACCGCACAGGCCCATGCCGCAGCCGAATTTGGTGCCGTTGTAACCGGCCACGTCGCGGATCGCCCAGAGCAGCGGCATGTCCTCGGTGACATCGAGTTGATGGTCTTGACCATTGAGTTTCAGGGTAATCATGGGCACGCCCGCATAGTTATTGGTTATGGGGTCGAGCAATCTGCCGCCAGGGGGGGGCGGTTGGTATCACGCAGATCGGCTCAGGCTAATGAGGCTCTCATATGCGGACGATAACGTCTGCATCGGGCCTTTGGTGGAGCAAACGTTTGCATCGTTAGGTGGCTAAGTTAACTCAGCATTAACAAAAAACCCTGCACAGATGAAGGTGTGCAGGGCTTTTAAATCAGTCTTGAAAGCGCATCCTTCAATACCGATTGGGCTCCATCTCCAGGTCGACATGAAAACGTTCTGAAATGTCTTTCTGGATGCGTTGCGCCAGGTTCAGCAATTGCAAACCCGTCGCGTTGCCGTAGTTGACCAGCACCAATGCCTGCAATTTATGCACGCCGGCATCGGCCTCACGAACACCTTTCCATCCGGCCCGCTCGATCAGCCAGCCTGCCGCCAGTTTCATCTGACCGTCGGGTTGTGCGTAGGCCACCAGATCCGGGTACTCACCTTTGAGTTGCGCGACAAGTGCCGCTGGCACCAAAGGGTTCTTGAAGAAGCTGCCGGCATTGCCCAGCACCGCCGGGTCCGGAAGTTTTTCGTTGCGGATGCTGCAAATTGCCTGGCTGACATCGGTGGCGGTTGGGTGATCGATACCTTGCGCAGTCAGGCGCTGACGCACCGGGCCGTATTCCAGGTGCAGGTGCGCGGCACGGTCCAGGATGAAACGAACCCGCAGGATCAACCAACGCCCCGGTTCCTGTTTGAACAGGCTGTCGCGGTAAGCAAAGTTGCATTCTTCCAGGGTGAAGTCCCGAAGGTTGCCGGTCTGGCGATCCAGAGCCGTCAGGCCGGCAAACACGTCTTTGATCTCCACACCATAGGCACCGATGTTCTGCATCGGTGCCGCGCCGACAGTGCCGGGGATCAGGCTAAGGTTTTCCAGGCCTGACAAACCCTTCGCCAGAGTGTGCTGCACGAACGGATGCCAAGGCTCGCCGGCCTCGGCTTCGATCACGACTTTGCTGCCGTCATCGCTCAGGATACGAGTCCCGCGCGTGGCCATGCGCAGCACCAACGACTGGATATCAGCCGTGAGCAGCAAGTTGCTGCCACCGCCAATCACCAAGAGCGGCACGTCATGCTCCACCGCGTAAGCCAAGGCTTCACACACGTCGGCATCGCTGTGGGCTTCGGCAAACAGCCGGGCTTTAACGTCGACACCAAAGCTGTTGAACGGTTTGAGCGAAACCTGGGCGCGCACCTGCAAACTCATAACCGTCCCTTCAATTCGATCACCAGCAAATCACTGGCGCGCTCGATCAGGTCCAGCACCTGCTCGAAGCCTTGGACCCCGTCGTAATACGGATCCGGTACTTCATCGATTTCCGACTGGTAGCGACGCAGGAACAGATCCAGCTCGGCTTTGCCCTTGGCCGGTTGCAAGGTCTTGAGGTGGCGCAGGTTGCTGTGGTCCATCGCCAGAATCAGGTCGTAGGTGGCGAAATCGGCGCGGGACACTTGCTGGGCGCGCTGAGCGGACAGGTCATAACCGCGCAGTTTCGCTGCCGCCTGGCTGCGTTTGTCCGGGGCCTTGCCGACGTGCCAGTCACCGGTACCCGCGGAGGCGACTTCGATTTGATCGGCCAGCCCCGCTTCGCGCAGTTTATGCCGCAGCACGCCTTCGGCCGTTGGCGAACGGCAGATGTTGCCCAGGCAGACAAACAAAACCCGCATCAGACCTCCAGCAGGCGACGAACGCGCTCAAGGTCTTCGACGGTATCGACGCCGGTCGGCGGTGCGATCAGCGCGTCGGCGACATGAATCCGCACGCCGTGCCACAGGGCACGCAGCTGTTCCAGGGATTCGGTATTTTCCAGCCAGCATGGGCCCCAACTGACGAAGTCATGCAGGAAACCGGCGCGGTAGGCATAGATGCCAATGTGCCGACGATACGGCACGCCTTCTGGCAAATGCTCGCGACTTTTGGCGAATGCATCACGTGCCCACGGCAACGGGGCACGACTGAAGGTCAGCGCCAGGCCGTTAAGGTCGCTGACAACCTTGACCACGTTGGGGTTGAGCAGGGTTTCCACGTCTTCGATCGGCTCGGCCAATGTGGCCATGCGCGCTTCGGTGTGGGCCGCCAGGTTGGCGGCGACCTGATTGATCACACTCGGTGGAATCAGCGGTTCGTCGCCCTGGACGTTGACCACAATGGCGTCGGGTGCCAGGCCCAGTTTCGCGGCGACTTCGGCCAAACGGTCGGTGCCGGAATTGTGATCTTCGCGGGTCAGCACCACTTCAGCGCCAAACCCGTTGCAGGCCTCGACGATGCGCGCATCGTCAGTGGCCACCACCACGCGTTGGGCGCTGCTTTTGCTCGCCTGTTCCCAAACGTGCTGGATCATTGGCTTGCCGGCGATCAACAGCAGCGGTTTGCCCGGCAAACGAGTGGAGGCATAACGCGATGGAATGACAACGGTAAAGGCAGTGGTCATTTATCCAGACGCTCGTCGGTGGTCAGGGTGCGGGCTTCGGTTTCGAGCATCACCGGGATGCCGTCGCGAATCGGGTAAGCGAGACCTGCGCCCTTGCTGATCAGCTCGGTTTTATCGGCACTGAGCTTGAGCGGGCCTTTGCAGACCGGGCAAGCGAGGATATCGAGCAATTTGGTGTCCATGAGCATTCCCTGGATAAAAACGGATTTAAGGCAAAAGACGAGCCGGCAACAGGCGCATCAGCTGCGTATCGAACCAGGCCACGAAGGCCGGCGATGGCGCAGCATCAACCGACAGGTACCACCAATCGGCGGCGGCGAAAGCACGGCACTTCACCGCGTCCTTTTCGGTCATCACCAACGGCAATGACGGTGTGAAATTCAAGGCCTGCACGCTGTATTCGGCGTGGTCGGCAAACGCATGTGGCACTGGCTGCCAGTGTAGCGTTTCAAGGGTTGTGAAGAAACGCTGCGGATTGCCGATCCCGGCCACGGCGTGCAGCGCCTGGCCTGCGGGAAAGTAGTCGAGGGGACGACGCTCGCCGCTGTGCAAATTGACCAGTTCGGTGGGTCGAAGCTGGAAGGCAAAACCGTCGTCGCGATCGGCAGCAGCGCCGTTGTAGAGCACCGCGTCGACACTTTGCAGACGCTCGGCCGGCTCACGTAACGGCCCGGCGGGCAGGCAACGCTGGTTGCCCAGCCCGCGGGCGGCGTCGATCAGCACCAGTTCAAGGTCGCGGGCCAGTCGGTAATGCTGCATGCCGTCGTCGGACAGGATCAGGTCCAACGGCTCACTCGCCAGCAGCGCTTTGACAGCACGGCTGCGGTCGGGGTCGATCATCAACGGAACGCCGGTGCGCTGGACGATCAGCAGCGGTTCGTCGCCTGCGATCTCGGCGCTTTGATCCGCCTCGACGCGCCAAGGCAGTTGCGGTGGTTTGGCGCCGTAACCCCGGCTGACCACACCGACCCGCAAACCGCTGCGCTGGCAGTGCTGGATCATCCACAGAATCAACGGCGTCTTGCCGGTGCCGCCGACAGTGATGTTACCGACTACGATCAGCGGCACCGGCGGTTGATAGATCTCGCCCTCCCCCGCCAAAAAACGCTTGCGCTTGTTCACGACCACGCGCCGATACAGCCACTCCAGCGGCTGCAACAGCTTCAGGGCCGGATGACCTTGGTACCACGCGGCGAGCAAGCGATCGGACATGGCCATCAGGGCGCGGGGGCCGCCTCGACAGTGGTCATGCGCAGGTGACTGAAACCGAGTTTACCGGCGGCGTCCATGGCGATGATGACGGACTGATGCTGAGTCTTGCCATCAGCGCTGATGGACAGCGGCAGGTTGGTGTCGCCACTGGATTCTTTCTGCAGCGCGTCCATCAGCGTGGCCAGATCGTTTTTCGGCAACAATTGGTTGTTCACCGAGAATACGCCTTCGGCGCTGATGGCAACGTCCAGATGTTTGACCTTCTGGTCTTCGGCAGGCGAGCCGCTGACCGCTTCCGGCAGATCAACGCGCAACTGAGTTTCACGGGTAAACGTGGTGGTCACGACGAAAAACAGCAGCAGGATAAACACCACGTCAATCAGCGACGCGAGGTTGATGTCTACCGTTTCCCGCGGTTTACGGCGGAATTTCACGCTTTACCCCCATTCAGGTCAACGTCACGGTCACCCTGTACCACCTCGACCAGTTTGATCGCTTCCTGCTCCATGCCCACCACCAGTTCATCGATCCGGCGTTGCAGGAACCGGTGGAAGAATACCGCCGGAATACCGACCATCAGGCCCGCGGCCGTGGTGATCAGGGCCTTGGAAATACCACCGGCCAGCACCGCGGCGTTAGTGCCCATGCCCGTGCCCATGAACGCGCTGAAGATGTCGATCATGCCAAGCACCGTACCCAACAGGCCCAGCAACGGGGCCATGGCAGCGATGGTCCCCAGTGCATTGATGTAGCGCTCGAGTTCGTGGACAACCCGCGCAGCAGCCTCTTCGATGCACTCTTTCATGATCTCGCGACCATGCTTGGAGTTCGCCAGGCCAGCGGCCAGGATTTCACCCAAAGGCGAGTTGGCGCGCAGCTCTTTGAGTTTTTCTTTATTGAGTTGTTTGTCCTTGATCCAGATCCAGACTTGCCCGAGCAAATGCTCCGGGGTCACACGGCTGGAACGCAGGGTCCAGAGTCGCTCGGCGACGATTGCCATGGCCGCGATGGAACTCAGAATGATCGGCAGCATCATCCAGCCGCCGGATTTGACCAATTCCCACACAGTGATAGTCCCCTCGAAAAAGTGCGCCACTCTAACATAGGGGGTCCATGCACCGAAGACCGTGATGTCGCATCCGGTCGGGCTTCAATCACTCTGGATTACTGCGCAGAGCGCCAGAAACGCCACTCTTGACGCATCGTCCATGGCGGCTTGAAGCGTCCCAGTTGCAGACGGATGGCACCCTGTTCGGCGCTGTCATGGATCGATATGCCGCGCTTTCGATAGCGCGCCATGATCGTGGGATGGGGATGACCGAATGAATTGCCCTGACCGCGGGAGATCAACACCGCCTGGGGCTGCAGCGCGGCTAGCAACGCCATTGATGACGAACTGCGACTGCCGTGGTGCGGCGCCTGCAACCAATCAGTGGTGACGGCCAGTGGACTGTCGAGCAGTGCCCGCTCGGCGGCGGCGTCTATATCACCGGTCAATAACAGGCGCTCACCGTTGGCCTCTATCTGCAGGACGCAGGATTTTTGATTGCTGTTGCTGGCCGAAGACCATTGCCAAAGCTGGAACCTCACATCATCCCAGACCCACTGCTTGCCGCTCTCACAGCCTTCTGCCTGCAACTCGATCGGCAGCGCCAGGTGATCGCCACTGACCACCTGCTTCACCGGCAGGCCATTGGCAACGGCCCGGGCGCCGCCCGCATGGTCGGCGTCAGCATGGCTGATCAGCATCAAATCGAGCCCCGCCACGCCCAGCTTGCGTAATGTCGGCAATACCACCCGCTCGCCCAGGTCAAAATCGCCGAAACGTGGCCCGGTGTCATACAACAGTGTGTGATGACGGGTGCGCACCAGGATTGCCAAACCCTGGCCGACATCCAGTTGCCAGACTTCGGCGATGCCTTCAGGCAAGAGCTGCCTGGGTGGAAAAACCAGCAACAGCAGCATCGGCCAACCCAACGAGCGAAACGGCAAACCTCGAGGCATCAATAGTAGAAAGGCGCCGAGCGTGCCGAGTGCCCATATCCACAACGGGATGGCCACCGGCACCCACGCGGGCAAGTACCCCGCCATCAGCGTCAGGCCCTTGAACAAGAGGTCGATCAAACCTCCCGCCAACCACAGCAGCCCTTCGCCCACGTAAGGAAGAGGTAAAAACAACGTACCCAGCAATGCCGGAGGCAGCACGACCAGGCTGATCCACGGCACCGCGAGCAAATTGGCCACCGGCCCGCTGAGGCTGATCGGCAAACCGAGCACCAGCAGCAACGGGCACAGACCAATCGCGATCAGCCATTGGGCGCGGGTCCACGTTTGCCACCAACGCCATGGGCCCAGCCGACCACCGAAGGTGAATATCAATACCGCCACTGCCGCGAACGACAGCCAGAAACCCGGTTGCAAACTCGCCAGCGGATCCAGCAGCAAAACACCGTCGAGCGCCAGCAACAGTGGCCACCAGGCGCCGAGGTGACGAAATCGCAGGCGCCACAACAGCACCAGACCGATCATCACGCAGGCCCGCCGCACCGGCACCTCGAAACCGGCCAGCAGCCCATAACCGAGAGCGGCCGCGAACGCCAGTCCACAGGCCCACGGCAGCCAAGGCAAGCGTTTCGACCACAGGCCATAACGAGCCAGCCCGGCGATCAACAAATACACCAGCCCTGCCAACAACCCGATGTGTTGTCCAGAAATCACCAACAGATGGACGGTGCCGGTGTCTTGCAACACCTGCCAGTCTTCGCGACTCAGTCCGGCGCCATCCCCCAGCACCAACGCCGTCAGCGCTCCCGTTCGCCCCTGAGCATCCACGGCCTGCAACCGCTGACGGATGCCGTCACGCCAGGCCCACTGGGCGTCCTTGAGCCGCTCGCCCGCCTTGACCGTCCCGGTAGCGCCGATGCGTTGCGCCAACAACCAGGCGTCGTAATCGAAGGCATGGGGATTGAGCAGTCCCGCAGGACGCTTCAACTTGACCGCCAGTCGCCAATGTTCGCTGCTGTTAACCGGTGGCCCGTCATACCAGGCCAGACGCATCAATTGCGGCACCTTGCCGTGTCGCGACCGGGCGTCCGCCAACTCGAAACGCACGACAGCCTCGTTGTTGTGGGGTAATCCCGTCACTCGACCTTCGACCCAACGGGTTTCGCCATCGAGGCTCATCGGCAGCCGATCATCCAGCGCCCACTGTGCATTCGCGCCCGCCCAACTGAAGCCGAACAGCAAAAATGCCAGTGGATAGCTGCGAAACGGCAGCAACATCAAACCGATTACCGGCAGTAACATCCATAACCAGACCGGCGGTAAAACCGGTAACAAACGCAGGGTCAACAGACCCAACGCCAGCGCTATCATCCCTGTGCGCATACGCCCGTCCTTGAGAGTCCCCTCCTAGGCATAGCCGGCTAACCGCACAGGCATCGTTATTAATTGTCACAAAGTCTGAATGGGCGGCTCATAGAATCCAGACATACTTGCCGCCTTAACCGACCGAGAAGCCTTATGCCCCGGCGCTTACTCAAACGTTACATGCCAGACCCGACCAGCATCAGGGAACACAAATCCTTACGCTTTCTCGGCACCCTGCTGCATGACCCGAACCTCTGGCACCTCAACCGCCATTCCGTCGCACGGGCCATGGCGGTTGGTCTGTTCGCAGCGTTCCTGCCGATTCCGCTGCAGATGCTGGTCGCCGCCATTCTCGCCATCATGGTGCGCGGCAATCTGCCGATTGCGGTCAGCCTGGTCTGGCTGACCAATCCGATCACCATGCCGGCGGTGTTCTTCTGCACTTACAAGACCGGGGCCTGGCTGATGGACGTTCCCTCCCGCCATTTGCCGGACGAGCTGACCTGGGAGTGGATCAGCGGGGAACTCTCAACCCTTTGGCAGCCGTTTTTACTCGGTTCGGTGTTGACGGGACTGGTGCTTGGCGCGCTCGCCTATTGCCTGACCATGATGTACTGGCGCTGGTGGGTAGGACGGCAGTGGAAGCGACGCAAGAAAAACCGAACGCAAGAATAAAAAACGGCACCCTGAGGTGCCGTTTTTGATTGAACAGTGCGCGATTACGTGCGCATCCCGCGACCGCTGACCAACAGTCGTGCGCAACCGATATACAACACGACGGCCGCCACCAGCATGAAGGTGATCGCCACGCTGATCTTGATGTCCGAAACGCCAAGAATGCCGTAGCGGAAAGCGTTGACCATGTGCAGCACCGGGTTGACCAGGGACACGGTCTGCCAGAACGGTGGCAGCAAGGAGATCGAGTAGAACACCCCGCCCAGGTAGGTCAGCGGTGTCAGCACGAACGTCGGGATGATCGAGATGTCATCGAAGTTGCGCGCAAACACGGCGTTGATGAAGCCCAGCAGCGAGAAGATCGTCGCCGTCAGCACCACCACCAGAATGGTCACTCCCAGGTGATGCACCTGCAATTGGGTGAAAAACAGCGACAGCAGGGTCACGATGAGCCCGACCATCAAGCCGCGCAGCACACCGCCCAGGGTGTAGCCGATCAGAATCGTATGCGGCGACACTGGCGACACCATCAATTCTTCGATGGAACGCTGGAATTTACTGCCGAAAAAACTCGACACCACGTTGCCGTAGGAGTTGGTGATCACCGACATCATGATCAGCCCCGGCACGATGTACTCCATGTAGGTGAAACCGCCCATGTCACCGATCTGTCGGCCTATCAGATTACCGAAAATGACAAAGTACAGAACCATGGTGATGGCCGGCGGCAGCAGCGTCTGCGGCCAGATCCGGGTAAAGCGTCTGATCTCTCGGTAAACGATGGTGTTGAGAGCAACGAGGTTGGGTTGCAGCTCGGAACTCATACCGCCACCTTCGACAGATTTTTCTCCACCAGGGACACGAACAACTCCTCGAGGCGATTGGTTTTGTTACGCAGGCTCAACACTTCAATGTTCTGCTGCGCCAATTGGTTGAACAGCGCGGTGATGCCCATGGCCTTGTCGACCTGAACTTCAAGGGTGTGGCTGTCGAGCAACCTGGTCGGGTAACCGAGCAACTGCGGCGCGGCGTTGACTGTGTTTTTGAGGTCGAGCAGGAATGTTTCTACATGCAGTTGGCTGAGCAACTGTTTCATGCTGGTGTTCTCGACGATGATGCCGTGATCGATGATACCGATGTTGCGGCACAACTGCTCAGCCTCTTCCAGGTAGTGGGTGGTGAGGATGATGGTGATGCCTTTCTTGTTCAGCTCGGTGAGGAACGTCCACATCGAGCGACGCAGTTCGATATCCACACCCGCTGTCGGTTCGTCGAGGATCAGCAGGCGCGGTTCGTGAACCAGCGCACGGGCGATCATCAGGCGACGCTTCATGCCGCCGGACAGTGAACGCGATGGCGTATCGCGCTTGTCCCACAGACCGAGTTGGGTCAGGTATTGCTCGGCGCGTTCCTTGGCGATTTTCGGCGGGATGCCGTAGTAACCGGCCTGAGTCACGACGATATCGAAGGTTTTTTCGAACTGGTTGAAGTTGAATTCCTGAGGCACTACGCCGATGGAGCGCTTGAGCTGCGCAGGATTCTTGTCCAGGTCGTGACCAAAGATATTCACCGTCCCGCTGGTCTTGTTCACCAAGGTCGAGAGAATGCCGATGGTTGTGGATTTGCCCGCACCGTTTGGGCCGAGCAAGGCAAAAAAATCACCTTCGGCGACGTCCAGATCGATACCACTCAAGGCCTGGAAACCGTTGCCGTAGGTTTTGGTTAGCTGCCGGATGGACAGAGCGGAACTCATATCGGATTTACGCACCAAGAAGGGAAGAAAGGGACAAATAAGGGCGGGCCGCGACTAATACAACCGTGGCGCACGAGCGCAATGGTGCTTGTCGCCGTCACACAAGTACAGTCAAGCGTGTCGATAGTGAGTATTAAGTCAACGCAGTCATAACGGCTTTCTGATACGCGGGACGCTCTTTCAGGCGTGCATACCAGGCTTGTAGATGCGGCTGCGGCGCGCGCTCGATCGGCATCTCGAACCAGGCATAAATGAAACTGCCCAGCGGAATGTCGCCCATGCCGATCTCATCGCCCGACAGATACGGTTGGGCCGCCAGCGCCTGATCAGCCATAGCCAACAGGCCATCACACTCCTTGATCGCAGCGTTGATTGCGGGCCAGTCCTGTTGACTTTCCGGTGTACGTAACACACCCCAGAACACCGTGCGGAACGTCCCGGCAAAACTTGAAGTGGTCCAGTCCATCCACTTGTCGGCAGAAGCCAGGGCCTGCAGATTCTCTGGATACCAGGCTGTGCCGTTGGCGTGGCGAGCCATCAGGTAACGCACGATCGTGTTGGATTCCCACAGCACGAAACCCTCGTCGTCAATCACCGGCACGCGACCATTGGGGTTCATCGCACGGTACTCCGACGTATCGACTATACCAAAGGCACCACCCGCATCGATGGCTTCATAGTCCAGGCCCAACTCCTCGGCGGCCCACAAAGATTTCCTGACATTCGACGAGTTTTTCCGACCCCAGATCTTCAGCATGACCGCCTCTTTATGGATGAATGCGCAGGCAGCATACGCCGGATCAGGTGCGACTCAAATCGTTCTGCATGTCACCCAGCAGCGCTGGCAGTGTGTCGCTGAACAGGTCGCTCTTGAGCCGCTCGAGCAACCGCGGCGTCGACAAATGATTACGTACATCCGCCAGACCGATCCGCGCGGGAATCCCGCAATGCCGGGCTGCACCTGCCAGCAGTGTGGCTTTGGGTACGCAATAACTCTCTCCCGCCGCCAACGCATAACTGCCGCGCAAGGTGCCCGGGGCGCGACTGAAGGTGTAAGGGTTGTAACGCACGGCTTCGCGCACGGCGTAATAAAGTTTGATCGCCTGCTCGAGAGGATCGCGACGACTGCCGCGATGTTTTTCGGCGAACTCCATCACCGACGGGTGGTCACTATCAATGAGCCGGCCGGGACTCAGATACTCGTGCATGAGAACAATCTCCTGGAGAAGCCACGAGTCTAGTGTCACGCTCAGCACAGAGATAACGACGTTTCGGCCAAACATGGACGCTTTGCCGCCCGCCCAACGAACGATTCCCCCGGTTTGTTGCCCACCGGACCTACAAAACTCATCCATGGTTTCCCACGAATTCAATCACATCACTCTGACCACCCTGTTTTGCGGATGCCGTCTAAGCTCTGAAAGTTGGTTTTACCTTGGTTTCACGGAGGATTAAATATGTTGCTGTTGTGGATACTGGTTCTGGTTGTCGGGATTGCTTATTTAGCCCACCGACGCATCGCTCCACTGCCTGCCTTGGGTATCGTTGCCGTCTACCTGGTGGCGATGGGTGTTTTCAGCCGCGCGCCAGGCTGGCTGTTGCTGATTTTCTGGGTGTTGATCGCGGCCGTGGCCGCGCCCTTGTTGTTGCCCGACTTGCGCCGCAAATACTTGAGCGCGCCGCTGTTCAGCTGGTTCCAGAAAACCCTGCCGCCGATGTCGCAAACCGAACGCGATGCGATCGATGCCGGCACGGTTTGGTGGGATGGAGAACTGTTCAGCGGTCGCCCGGACTGGAACAAATTGCTGGCCTATCCAAAAGCGCAGCTGAGCGAGGAGGAACAGGCCTTTATCGACGGCCCGACTGAAGAACTCTGCGCCATGGTCAGCGACTGGCAGCTCGGTCAAACCATGGACCTGCCTCCCGAAGCCTGGGCCTACATCAAGGAAAACGGCTTCTTTGCCCTGATCATTCCCAAGGAGTTTGGCGGCAAAGGTTTCTCTGCCTATGCCCACTCCCAAGTGGCGATGAAACTGGCAACCCGCAGCGGCGATCTTGCCTCTACCGTGATGGTCCCCAACTCCCTAGGCCCGGCCGAACTGCTGTTGCATTACGGTACCGACGAGCAGCGCAACCACTACCTGCCACGGCTGGCGCGCGGCGATGACATCCCATGCTTCGCACTGACCGGCCCACTGGCCGGTTCTGATGCCGGCTCCATGCCCGACTCCGGGGTGATCTGCAAAGGTGAATGGGAAGGCAAGGAAACCTTGGGCCTGCGCCTGAACTGGGAAAAGCGTTACATCACACTTGGCCCTGTCGCCACCCTGCTTGGCCTCGCGTTCAAGGCCTACGACCCGGATCACCTGCTGGGTGAGGAGGAAGACCTGGGGATCAGTCTGGCATTGATCCCGACCGATACCGCCGGTGTCGAAATCGGCCGCCGTCACTTGCCGTTGGGCGCTTCATTCATGAACGGCCCAAACTCCGGCAAAGATGTGTTCGTACCGCTGGAGTTCCTCATCGGCGGCCAGGAAATGCTTGGCAAAGGCTGGATGATGTTGATGAACTGCCTGTCGGTCGGGCGTTCGATTTCGTTGCCAGCGGTCGGCACCGGCGCCGCCAAGTTCACCAGTCTGGTGACCGGCCAGTACGCTCAGGTCCGTGAACAATTCAATGTCCCACTGTCGGCCTTCGAAGGTATTCAGGAAGCGATGGCGCGCATCGGCGGCAACGCCTGGATGATGGACGCCGCGCGGATGCTCACCGCCAATGCGGTGGATTTGGGCGAGAAGCCATCGGTGCTGTCGGCGATTCTCAAGTACCACCTCACTGAGCGCGGCCGCGAGTGCATCAGCCACGCCATGGATGTTCATGGCGGCAAGGCAATCATCATGGGGCCGAACAACTACCTCGGTCGCAGCTGGAACGGCGCGCCGATTTTCATCACCGTGGAAGGCGCGAACATTCTCTCGCGCAACTTGATGATCTTCGGTCAGGGTGCGATTCGCTGCCATCCATTCGTGCTTAAGGAAATGGCCCTCGCCGGTCGTGAAGACAAGGACCAGGCACTCACCGAGTTTGACGGCCTGCTGCTCAAGCACATCGGTTTCGCCGTGAGTAACGCCGCCAGCACGCTGGTGCTGAACCTTGGTTTCGGTCACTTCGAACGCGCCCCCGGCGACAAGCTCAGTCAGGGTTACTTCCGCGCGCTCAATCGCCAGGCTGCTGCGTTCGCCATGCTCGCCGACTTGAGCATGATGCTGCTGGGCGGCGAATTGAAACGACGCGAACGTCTGTCCGCACGGCTGGGGGATGTGCTCAGCAACATGTACCTCGCCTCCGCCGCACTCAAGCGTTACCACGAACTCGATTCGCCGGAGCACATGGCACCTCTGTTTACCTGGGCCATGGAAGAAAGTCTGGGGCAGTCGGAACGAGCGCTGGATGAACTACTGAGCAACTTCCCGAACAAGGTGTTGGGTTGCCTGTTGCGGGTGATCGTGTTCCCGTTCGGTCGTCGTCACAAAGGTCCATCGGACAAACTCGACGCCGAAGTGGCGGCGGTGATCGGTCGCGCCAAGGGCGATCCAACCCTGGAAGAGTTGCTCGGCGGTTGCTACCGGCCGCAATCCACTGATGACCCGGTCGGCGCCCTGCAACATGCGTGTAACCTGCTGAGTGCCGCGCAACCGCTGCAGAAAAAGCTTCATGTCGCGCTCAAAAGCGGCCAGGTCAAACCGGTCGCCGGGGAACACGCCATCGATGCAGCGCTTGAGGCTGGCGTGTTGCAACCTGTGGAAGCGCAAACCCTGCGTGACGCAGAAGCGGCGCGACGCAAGGTGATTGATGTCGATGATTTCGACAAAAAGGAACTGGTGCTGGGCAAAGGAAAGGTCCGCTGATCCGGCAAGTCATACCGCTCTACCATGCAAAAAAGGCGCGGGCGCTTTATACTCCCGCGCCCGTTTTGCTCTTGAGGACTTATCTCGTGTCCAATGTCGTTGCCGATCATCTTGTCTTGCTCGACCACCTGCGCAGCATCCTGGTCGCCGTAGGTGAGGCCGAACAGGTTCCCGAAGAAAGCCATGCCTTGTTCCTGGAGCGCTTCGACGAACTGCGTGCGTTGCTGCCGGTCGACCCGATCGAAAGCCAATACCTGGGCCAGGACATTCTGTGCCAGGTGATCACCCGCTACCCGCAAATCGCCCACTTGGTTCCGCGCGACCTGCTGTGGTACTTCGCCGGTGACTGCCTGCATTACATGCCCGACGATGAGATCAACCTGTACCAGGCGCTGGAAGAACGTCGTTTCGAAGCTGAACAAAACGACGAACCGTTCGACTGGAACCAGGAAAAACAGCTACTGGCGATGTCGAAAGACGACAGCAAGCACTGATCCTCGCTCAGAAATGCAAAAGGCCCGCATGGTTGAAATGCGGGCCTTTTTTTGATCTTCGCTTCAGAGCAACCCATCACTCTCCGGCAACTCATACTCCGCCGCGAGCTTGCCCGCACTGCTCAACTTGCCCGGCTTGCCCAGCGTTGGTTCCTTTTCCAGGCACTCCACCAGATAGTCGATCAACACCCGTAACTTCGGTGGCAAATAACGGGTTGGTGAGTGCAGCAACCAGGCACCGCCGTGGTATGAAGCCAGAAAGGTCCAGTCCGGCAACACCTGCACGATCAGCCCCTGCTCCAGCGCAAAACGTGCGGTGAAGTACGGCAGACTGCCAATCCCGATGTGCTGCAACACTGCGCCCAACCGCACGCCGGTGTGATTGGCCGCATAACGTCCGCGCACGCCAACGGTTACAGCCTTGGTGCCTTTCTTGAATTTCCAGCGTGCATCGCTCGGCGTTTCGCCCAGATAGATGCAGCTGTGATTGAGCAAGTCATGGGGATGGGTCGGGGTGCCGTGTTCGGCCAGGTATTGCGGCGTTGCACAGAGCAAATGATCAATGGTCAGCAATTGCCGCCCGACCAGTCCAGCCGGTGGCCGATCTGTAATACGAATCGCCAGATCAACGTTATCGTCGATCAAATCCACCTGGCGGTCCTCAAGCAACAGTTCCACATCCACTTTGGGATAGCGACGCAAAAACTCCGGCATATGCGGATGAATCACGAACCGCCCCACTGCCTTCGGCACACTGACGCGTATCAATCCCTGCGCTTCATGGGTGAACTGACCGCTGATTTCCATCACCGACTTGGCTGCGCTGACCATCTCCTGGCAACGCTTGAACACCTCTTCGCCACCGTCGCTCAAACGCAACTTGCGCGTGGTTCGCTGCAGCAATCGGGTGCCGAGCGCCTTCTCCAGACGCGAAATGCTGCGACTGACCGCCGAGGGTGAAGAGCCCAACTGGCGAGCAGCCTCGGAAAAACTGCCGGTCTCGACAACCTTGACGAAAATTGCCATTTCACCGAGCAACGGCAGTGGAAGATTTATGCTCACAGCGCAACAGTCCTTTGATATTTGAACGGATTATCACGCAACTCCACGCTCCATATAATAAAAAATAGAATTATTAATAAGGGCATGGAATATGACGCTTCGCCTCTTTTTCCATAGTGATGACCTCAAGGCCGATGTGGAAGTCCTGGATTGCACGCCCCACGAGAACGAATTTGCCGTGGAGCTGCGCGCCACGTTGTTTCATCCCCAAGGCGGTGGCCAGCCCTTTGACACCGGTTGGATCGGCGAAAGCCGGGTGCTGCGCGTGGTTCAGGATCCGGACCGGATCATTCATTTCGTCGACCATCCGGTAAAACCGGGCATGAATCAGATTCGGGTCGACGAAGAACGTCGCCAGTTCAATTCACGCATGCATTCGGCCGGCCACTTGATCGGCCACTTCGTCCAGGCCATGGGCTGGATGCCGATCAAGGCTCATCACTGGCCGGGCGAAGGACGCGTGCAATTCAAACCGGCAGAGTCGGCAAAAGAGGTTGATGCCGAGATGATTCAGCACGGCATCGAGCAGTGGATCGTCAATGGTCTGCCGCGCCTGACGTCGATGCGTGAAGGCGCCCGGGAAATCGGTTTTGGTGAACTGCCCGCCTACGGCTGCGGCGGCACCCATGTACGCAGCCTGAAGGATTTGGGCGCGGTCACGATCACTTCCCTTTCACTGAAGAAGGGAACGCTGTCGGTCCACTACAGCGTGGATTGAACATTTGGGCGATGCCGTTCCTGTCATCGCCTGACGCTGGGGGAACCTGCGGTCGCGGGTTCTGTTGACTATCAGATAGATGGACCTAAGACATGATGCTTGACGTCGAGCGTCTCGATGAGACGTGCATAAAAAAACTGGCCAACGAAGAAGTCCTCGCCATCCGCGTCAAAGGCTTGCTGCCCAAGCCGCTGGCGATTCAGATTGGCAACAAGATCCTCGCCCCGGGCTTCGAAGGCTATATCAATGCGCCGAGTATCGGTCGCATCGGCATGGCATTTTATGAAGCGGAAAACCAGCCGCTGCTGATCGAAGATTATTTCGAACGCGCCACTCGCAACATTGCTGAATTACGCAACCGGTGTGCGCCCTATTCGTCCCCCGTCGACACCCTGCGCTGCATGCTCGACGAGTCCTGGCCGGCGGGCGCGCACCTGGAAAATCTCTACGGTCGCAAGATGTATGTCGGGCTGTCCCGAGTAGTGAAACCCGGGATCTGTTTTCTGGCTCACCACGACATTTTCGCCAAGGACGCCCCCGACAGTTACCAGGCCAAAAGCCTGGAAGCGCAGTTCGCCTGCAATGTTTACCTGAACATGCCCTCCGAGGGCGGTGCACTGCAGATGTGGGACCACGACATATCCCCGGACCAGTTCGACGAAATGCGTGGCGACAGTTACGGAATCGATCCGACTCTGCTCGGGACGCCGACCCTGGAGATTCCTCCCGAGCCGGGTGATTTCATCATGTTCAATTCGCGCTGTATGCACTCGGTGACACCGGGTGTGGCTGATCCGCGCTTGAGCCTTTCGTTCTTTGTCGGCTATCGCGGCAATGCTTCACCCCTTACGTTCTGGAGTTGAGATGCTTTCCAATTACCTGGGCGAGTTCCTGGCGCTGGCGACTATTCACTTTCTGGCCGTGGTTGCCCCCGGACCGGACTTCGCAGTGACCATCCGTCAGAGTGTGCGCTTTGGTCGACTGGTCGGGATTTGCACGGCGCTGGGCATCGGTGCGGGCATTTCCGTGCATGTGCTTTACACCTTGCTCGGGGTCGGCGCCCTGATGCACACGACACCTTGGCTGCTGACGGTGGCCAAGGTGGTGGGTGGCGCTTACATTTTGTACCTCGGTGTCAGCCTGTTGCGCAGCAAGCCCAAGACCGTACTGGAAGGCGACAAGTCTGACGAACCGGTCGTAGAACAAACTTTGCTGAAGGCATTTACCACCGGTTTCCTGACCAACGCGACCAACCCGAAAGCCACTCTGTTTTTCCTGGCGATCTTCACCACCATCATCAGCGCCACAACGCCACTGAAGATCCAGGCGCTTTACGGAATCTGGATGTGTTTCGTCAATGCGCTGTGGTTTGTGATCGTCGCGCTGTTCTTTTCCAGTGCTCGGGTACGGCTGCTGTTTATACGCATGGGGCACTGGTTCGAACGCACCATGGGGGTGATTCTGATCCTGTTCGCCGGGCGCCTGATTCTGTCGATGTAAAACCTGCCCCCATGAAAAAGGCCCGCTCAGTCAACTGGCGGGCGTTTTTCGTTTCTGTGGCGCTTTTGCATTTCTGTGCGACAGATCTCACTTCAGGGACTCCCATACTGCTCACTTGCGGTGTTAGTTTGGGAACGTCTTCTCGTCTCATCGATCAAAAACCTCTCATAAACGCCTGCAAAGGAATGCCCCCCCAGCAATGAATTTCTCACTTAAGCACCTGGCCGCGTCGACCCTGATACTGGCCAGCCTTTCGTCGTTCACCCTGACAGCGCATGCAAACATCACCCCGCAACAGAGCGCGGCCATCCTCAAGACCTTCAGCGACGCTTCGGTAACGGATTTCAGGCAGTTCCTGGGTGGACTGGCCAAAAGCGATCTTGGCAAAACCGACGACCTCGGCCCGGCCATTGGTGCCTTTCTCGACAACAAGACCCTTTCCTCAGAACAGCAGAACGAGATCCATCGCCTGCTCGGCCTCTATGCACGGGTGAAATACGGCAATGCTGCCACCGAGACCCTGCGCGAGCTGGTGGCAATCCCGACCTTCCGTGTGGATGGCGTTGCCCAGCACGACAATCCTGAATTCATCAAGATCGCCGACAAAATCAAGAACCTTGCCCAGGCCTTCAACCTGAACTTTCGAAACATCGACAATCGCGTCTATGAGATATCCCTGGAGGGCAGCGGCGATGAAGTCGTGGGCATTCACGCGCATGCCGATGTGGTGCCCGTAACGCCGGAGAACTGGGTCCTCAAAGACGGCACCCGACTTGATCCGTTCAAGGTCACTCTGATCGGCGACCGCATGTATGGCCGGGGCACCGAGGATGACAAGAATGGCATCGTGGTGTCGCTCTATGCCATGAAGGTCATCAAAGAAGAGAAATTGCCACTGGCCAGGAATTTCAAACTGCTGGTCGACACCACCGAAGAAACCACCGGCGACGCGATCCCCTATTACTTCGAAAACAACCCGACTCCCCACTACAACCTGGCGCTGGATGGTGGCTACCCGGTAGTGATTGCCGAGAAAGGCTACGGCACTGTCATGGCGAGCTTCGCCAAGCGCAAGGCAGAGGGCAAGGGCGCTGAAATCATATCAATGACGGGCGGCATGGCCACCAACCAGATTCCATCAACATCGGTCGCCACCCTTTTGAGCGAGAAGCCTGCTGATTTGGCCGCCAGCCTGCAGAAGGCAGGGAGCGATTATTCCAAGCGCAATGGCGGCAACTTCGAGGTAACCGCCAAGGTCGTCGGCAAGGACGTCAAGTTGACGGTCACCGGCGTTTCGGCCCACTCCTCCGAGCCCGAGTCAGGCGTCAACCCAGTGGCCAGGATGCTGGGCTTTATCAACAGCCTTGACGGAAAAGTTGCGCTCAAGCACAACCACATTACCGATGCTGCTCGCTACGCTGCCGACAACTGGGGACTGGACTACCTGGGCGGCAAATTGGCGGTCGGCTTTTCCGATACCTTCATGGGGCCGCTGACCACTTCCCTGACCTATGTCGGGATGGATGAGAAAACCTTCAAGCTCGCGGTCAACCTGCGGGTGCCGAAGGGCAAGTCCCCCGAAGTGCTGAAGGCCGAAATCGCCGAAAAGCTTGGCGCCTGGAGCAAGAAGACCCACGTTGCGGTGGCCTTCGACTACTCGATCGCCGAGCCGATGTACCGCAACCCTGAGGGTGAATGGGTCAAGGCCCTGCTGGCCGTGGCCAGCGAAAACCTTGGCATGGAGCACGCGTTCGGTACTTCCGCGGGCGCCACCTCGGTCCATGAACTGCCCAATGGTGTGCAGTTCGGCCTGGCCAGGCCCGAGGAAAAGTACACCGGCCACACTGACAACGAGTTCAAGACCGTCGACCAGTTCCTGCTGGATCTGCAGATCGTGACCGAAATGATGGGCCGTATTGGGCAGTTGCCGAAGCTCTGACCCCCATTCGGACCCGCTATTTTGGCGGGTCCGACTCTTTGATCGTCTCGAATGCAACACAAACAAAAACGCCGCTCATTGCTGAGCGGCGTTTTCGTTAAATATGGAGCGGGAAACGAGACTCGAACTCGCGACCCCGACCTTGGCAAGGTCGTGCTCTACCAACTGAGCTATTCCCGCAAATGGCGTCCCCTAGGGGACTCGAACCCCTGTTACCGCCGTGAAAGGGCGGTGTCCTAGGCCACTAGACGAAGGGGACACGCTAACTGAAACACATGGTGTGTATTTCAGTGCCCAAATCCGCATCCGAAGATACCGGTTCTGGTTTCACTCAGCCCTGCCCGAAAGCAACGCTGTTTAAAATTGGAGCGGGAAACGAGACTCGAACTCGCGACCCCGACCTTGGCAAGGTCGTGCTCTACCAACTGAGCTATTCCCGCATTGGCGTCCCCTAGGGGACTCGAACCCCTGTTACCGCCGTGAAAGGGCGGTGTCCTAGGCCACTAGACGAAGGGGACACACGTACAACATTCACTGCCTACCGCGTTTCGCTGTGTGCTTTACGCTGTAAGTGGCGCGCATTCTATGGATGGATTGAAGGGGCGTCAACCCCCTGATATAAATTTATTTAAATCAATGACTTCGCCCTGCTTTGAGACACTAATCCAGCTTTTCCGTCGCCCGGGGTTTGACGCCTATATTCTGACACCCGCCAAGACGTTATAGTCCACCCACGCCAAGGATGATGGCAATGTGCACCTCGCACACTATTACTTATATAAGCAGGAACGCGGCCGATACAGGCAGTGCAGTAGCCGATTCAACTCGCCGAGCGGCGCTATGCGTCCCAATGCCAAGCCACTACACTCGCACGCGAACCCCATAAAGAGGTCTTACCGGTGACACCACTCATGATCACCCTGCTAGTCGTAGCCGGGATCGCACTATTGATCGCCATTGGCTACATGAACCATGTGGTGGAAAACAATAAGCTGGAAAAGGCCCGCACCAACGTTGAGCTCAACGATCGTCTGCGTCGTTGCGGCGAAATCACCGAGACCTTTCCCGGCCAATTGATGACACCGGCACTCAAGCTGCTGTTGGCCCGTCTGGAATTGAACGTGTGCCAACGCCTGCTCAATCTGGAAAAAACCAGCGCCAACCTCAAGGCACGGATTGGCGAGCTGAACGCCCTGGTTGGTCAGGGCGAATCGATCCCGGTCAACAACCCCCCTGCACCGATCCAGACCGAAGCCAAAGCCAAAGACGTACGCTTCTTGCTCGAAGCCCTGCACGGCCAAATCACTCGCGCCGCACAAGACGGCTTCCTGCCAACCAACGAAGCCAAACGCTGGATCCGCGAAGTTCGCCACATCCTGGTCCTGCTGCACATCGAGTTCTTCAACAACCTTGGCCAGCACGCTCTGCAACAGAACCAGCCCGGCCAGGCTCGCCTGGCATTCGAACGCGGCGTGCAATACCTGCGCAAACAACAGGAACCTCAGCTCTACGCCGAACAGCTGGAATACCTGGAAAAACTCCTGGCCCGCGCCAACGCACAAGTCATGGACAACATCACCCCGGCTGATGGCGAAATTAACCAGCTAACCGAAGGCCTCAAAGACGTCGAGGCCGATGCGGACTGGAAGAAAAAAGTGATCTACGACTGATCAAAGAAAACAGAAAAAAGAGCCACCTGAACAGGTGGCTCTTTTTTGCGTCGAGTTTGGCGTGTACACCCAGGAAAGACAGGCCGGCCGGAAGGTCGCCTCCCGTAAGGGCGAAACCCTAAGTGGCCGTTACCGCAGCAACGGATAGGTAGCCAATCAAAAATCAGAGCCGAAAGTGTCCTACCATCCCCTTCAACTCGCCCCCCAGCTGCGCCAACTCAATACTGGAAGCCGCATTCCCCTGCATCGCCAACGAAGACTGATCCGCGCTGGCCCGAATACTCGTGACACTGCGGTTAATCTCCTCGGCCACTGAACTCTGCTCCTCGGCAGCCGCTGCAATCTGCTGGTTCATCTGCTGAATCAAAGACACTGCCGCTGCAATACTCCCCAGCGCACTCTCCGTCTGCAACGCATCACTCACCGCCAGCTTCACCAGCTCGCCACTGTTCTGAATCTGCTGAACAGAAGACTGAGCCGCCGAGCGCAAGGCGCTCACCAGTCGTTCAATCTCCTCGGTCGATTGTTGAGTTCGCTTGGCCAGGGCCCGCACTTCATCGGCCACCACCGCAAAGCCCCGCCCCTGCTCGCCAGCTCTAGCCGCCTCGATCGCGGCATTGAGGGCCAATAGATTGGTCTGCTCGGCCACACTCTTGATGACGCTCAGCACGGTGCCAATGTTCTGGATTTCCGCACTCAGACTTTCGATGCTCGAACTGGCCGAGGTGGCGGAATCTGCCAACTGCTCGATCCGTGCCATGCTCTGACGCACCACCTGCTGGCCAGTTTCAACCTTGCCGTCCGCTGTCTGCGCCGCCTGAGCCGCCTCCTCCGCATTGCGCGCAACGTCGTGCACGGTGGCGGTCATCTGATTCATCGCGGTAGCGACCTGTTCGGTTTCTTCCTTCTGGCTGCTGACTTCAAGATTGGTCTGCTCGGTCACCGCCGACAGTGACTGCGCTGAACTGGCCAACTGTTCGATACCCGCCTGCAAACCGCTGACAATGCTGCTAAGTCCCGCGCCCATCTGCTGCATGGCCTGCATCAGTTGCCCGATCTCATCACGACGGGTCACGTCAACCGTCGCACTCAAATCGCCAGAGGCAATCTGTTGAGCAACACGGATCACACTGCGCAACGGTGCCACAATCAACCGGGTAATCACCCAGGCCGCAATCAGCCCGACCAGCAGCGCCAGCGCCGAGGAACCGATGATCAGCAGTGAGTTCTTTTTCAGCTCCGCCTGCATCGACTGGTCTTCAGCGACATAGGCCTGATCCACCCGCGCCACCACCTGAGCGGCGCGCTGATGGAGTTGCTCATAAACGGTTTTTTCCTGCGCCAGCAGGTCGGTGTATTCAGCGAGTTTTTCGCTGAATCCGCCAATGTGTCCGACCACTTCGTTGAGGACTGTCTGGTAACCCTCATCCTTGACCGTGGTTTTCAGCTGCCCGGCCTGGGTCAGTGCCTGGTCGGCCTGCTCGATCTTGCCCTGCCCTGCGCTGTCGTCGCCCTTGCGGCTCAGGTCCAGGCGCACACGCGCCTCGCTCATGGCTTGCAACATCAACCGCGACACCTGGCTGACCTGATTGGCCTGTTCGATAAACTGCCCACCGTCCTTGCCTTCGGACTCCTTCAAGGTATATGCCCCGTCATCGGCCAGCCCGGCCTGCAACACGTCGAGGTTGTTGGCCACGCTGGACACCGACCAACTGGCCATCTCCAGCGCCAGGTCCTTGGCCTGGCTGAGCGAGACGAACTCGTCGAAGGCCTTGCGGTAAGCCCCTAGGGACTGCTCGACGTCATTCATCACCGGCACGTTAGCCGCAGACGCCGCTTTCAGTTGGGTCGCCAGAGCGATCAGGCCGTCAACGCCCTCGCGCAGCGCATCAGCGGTTTTCGGGTTGCCCTGCAAGGCGTATTCCTGCTCGAGCAGTCTCACCTTGAGCAAACCGCTGTTGAGCGACGACATCTGCTTGAGCCCGTCGAAGCGCTGGCTGATGGTTTGCAGAGACCATACGCCGATGGCCGCTACCAAGGCTGTCAACAGCAGCACCAGTACAAACCCGACACCCAGTTTTTTCGCCATACCGAGGTTGGCAAAACGTCCTTGCACGGCCGAAATCATTGCACTTAGTCCCCTGACATAGTCTGTTGACGCAGATTCGCAATGGGCCTGTATCAACACAAGTCTCTGGCGTCGGAATAATGGCAAAAAGCTACGCTCACGTCGCTTTCAGAACGTTTGAGGTCGATCCAGAGCGGTGGCTTGAAAAAACGCCCGGGCTCGCGGATCACAGGCATAGGCCACATTGATACGCTGCCAGTCACTGACCTCTGCGGTGGGACTGAATGCCGTCGCAGAAGACAACAGCACACCAAAGTGCTGTGCCAGTGTCCGCACCTGAGCGTAGTCGGACACCTGCGATCGCGCCCAGATAAACAGTCCCCCGACCGGTTTGCCGAAGACCTCCCACTCGGCGTCTTCAAGCACTTGCAACGCAGCGTCCCTGTCATTGCTCAAACGCTGGCGCTGGCGCTGAACCAGTTTGCGGTAGGCACCGCTGGCTAAAAGGCTTGCCAGCACCGACTCGCAAAAAGGTGAAGCGCCCATACTGCTGATCATCTTGACTTCGGCCAGCCGCGAAATAACCCCGGCGCCGGCCACTACAAAACCGACCCGCAACGAACTGCTGAGGGTTTTGGAGTAGCTGCCGACGTAGATCACGTTGTCATCGATACCCAACGCAGCGAGGCGCGCACCGGGTCCACTGTGAAAGTCCGCATAGACATCGTCTTCGATTACCAGAAGGCCATAGGTATTGGCCAGTTGCACAACCCGCTGCGCAACCGCCGGCGCCAGGCTGCTCCCAGTGGGATTGTGATGGAAGCTATTGATAAAGATCCCGCAGGGCCTGTGTTTAACCAGAAGTGCCTCAAGCACTTCAATGTCCGGTCCGTGCGGGGTTCGCGGCACCTCGATCATGTTGATACCGTGCAGCCTGAACAAATCGAACAGCAAGGAATAACCGGGACTCTCCACCACCACACAATCGCCCGGTTTGAACAAGGTCCGCACGATCAGGTCCAGCCCCTGACTGGCCCCCGCCGTTGTCAGAATCTGGCTTTCCTCGACCACGATATCCAGATGTTTCAGGCGTTTGTGGATCTGCTGGCGCAAGGCTGGCAGGCCCAGCGGCGTGCTGTAGTTGAACAGCCCGGTCATGTCGGTACGACTGACGTGACGGATCGCGTAGCTCAGGTCGTCAGTTTCGCGCCAGCTCTCGGGTAGTCCGCCACACCCCAGTTTGAGTTCGCCCGAAGTGCCGCCCTGCTGCATTGCTGCCCCCTCAAACCAAGGGCAATCCTGTTGCCCCTGAGCGACCAGCGCTGGCATGGCGACCATGAAACCGGCGCCATGACGCGACGCCAGCACCCCTTGAGCCACCAGACGCTCACAGGCCTCAACGACGCTGGACTGACTGAGCAAATTGATCCGGGCGATTTGCCGCACAGAAGGCAAACGCGTCCCCGGCGGCACCTCGCCACGGCAAAGCCAGCAGGCTAGCGCGTCGACGATTTGCTGTACGACCGGCACCAATGCCTGTCGATCGATTCTCAACTCCATGAGCAAGCAAACTCCTGTCCGTTTTGCGGAAAACAGTTAATCACAGGAGCGCTCGATCAGCTGTGCGAAAACGCCGATAAAACCACCGTTTCTAACCATTTGAAACACATTGTCTGGCGCCTCTAAGGAACCGAAAAAACCCGCACAAATGCGGGTTTTTTCCTACGTTGCAGTGCCTGGCTTCAGAACGCCGTAACGCCACCGTCCACCGCCAGTGAATGCCCCGTGGTGAACGCTGCGCCGTCGCAGCACAGGTACAACACCGCACTGGCAATTTCCTCGACCTTGCCGATGCGCCCGACGGGGTGCATGGCATTGGCGAACTCGCCTTTCTTCGGGTCGGCATCATAGGCACGGCGGAACATGTCGGTGTCGATCACTGCCGGACACACCGCGTTCACCCGAATCTTTTTCTTGGCGTATTCGATGGCCGCCGATTTGGTCAAGCCGATCACCGCATGTTTCGACGCCGCGTAAATGCTCATCTTCGGCGCGGCCCCGAGGCCGGCGACCGAAGCGGTGTTAACGATTGCACCGCCACCCTGGACCAACAGCAATGGCAACTGGTACTTCATGCACAACCAGACGCCTTTGACGTTGACACCCATGATCGCGTCGAACTCATCGACCGTGCCTTCGGCCAACTTGCCTCTCTCGATCTCGATACCCGCGTTGTTGAAGGCATAGTCGAGACGGCCGTAGGCATTGACCACCTCGTCCATCAGATTTTTTACATCGCTTTCCAGCGTGACGTTGCAGCGCACGAAGGTGGCGTCACCGCCAGCGGTACGAATCAGCGCCACTGTGTCCTCGCCACCGGCCACGTCCAGGTCGGCCACTACCACTTTCAAGCCTTCAGCGGCAAATGCCTGGGCGGTCGCGCGACCAATGCCATTAGCGGCGCCCGTGACAACGGCGACCTGGCCAGAAAACGTCATGCTCATTGTTATGCCTCGAAGAAAAGATGCGGGGATCGCGTGTTCGCAATCTAGCCACAAGGGTCTGCGGCGCGGCAGCACTATCAGAAGGCCAGTTGGGTGCCCATGAGTGACAGTGATAAAACCGCCGGTTCGACTATCACTGCACTGGATCGATATGCATTCGCCGCATCAGCCACACTTGCGGCATCGTTCATGAAGGTCTATCAACAAGTCTTCATTCATCTTGAGTGCCTGTCATGACTACCCAGACCAATCGCCAGTTCCTGCTCGCCAAACGTCCTGTGGGCGCGGCGACCCGCGAGACCTTCACCTATCAAGAAGTACCGGTTGGCGAACCGGCTGCGGGTCAGATCCTGGTCAAAAACGAATACCTGTCCCTGGACCCGGCCATGCGTGGCTGGATGAACGAGGGCAAGTCCTACATCCCACCGGTCGGTATCGGCGAAGTGATGCGCGCATTGGGCGTAGGCAAAGTCGTTGCCTCGAATAATCCGGGCTTCGCGGTCGGGGACTACGTCAACGGCGCCTTGGGTGTGCAGGATTACTTCCTCGGCGAGCCACGAGGTTTCTACAAGGTCGATCCGAAACTGGCCCCGCTACCGCGATATCTGTCGGCGCTGGGCATGACCGGGATGACCGCTTATTTCGCCCTGCTCGATGTCGGCGCGCCAAAGGCTGGTGACACCGTGGTGCTGTCAGGCGCGGCCGGTGCGGTCGGCAGCATTGCCGGGCAGATCGCCAAGATCAAAGGTTGCCGGGTAGTCGGCATTGCCGGGGGCGCAGACAAGTGCCAGTTCCTGATCGACGAACTGGGTTTTGACGGTGCCATCGATTACAAAAACGAAGACGTCCACGCCGGCCTCAAGCGCGAATGTCCGAAAGGTGTCGATGTGTATTTCGATAACGTCGGCGGCGATATCCTCGACGCGGTGCTCAGCCGTCTGAACATGAAGGCGCGGGTGGTGATCTGTGGCGCCATCAGCCAGTACAACAACAAGGAAGCGGTCAAAGGCCCGGCCAACTACCTGGCGCTGCTGGTCAACCGCGCACGGATGGAAGGTTTTGTGGTGATGGATTATGCCGCTCAATTCGCCGCCGCCGGACAGGAAATGGCCGTCTGGATGGCCAAGGGGCAACTCAAAAGCAAGGAAGATATTGTTGAAGGCCTGGAGACGTTCCCGGAGACGCTGATGAAGTTGTTCAGCGGCGAGAATTTCGGGAAGTTGGTGCTGAAGGTTTAACCCGATATTTCAATGCACCACAAACCAATGTGGGAGCTTGCTCGCTCCCACATCTTTGATCTTCAGCGTTTGCTCACGCGAGTTCGGCGACTACGGCGGCCAACGCCTTGGCCGGATCCGCGGCCTGGCTGATCGGACGGCCGATCACCAGATAATCGGAACCGGCATCCAGCGCCTGACGCGGGGTCAGAATGCGGCGCTGATCGTCCTGGGCGCTGCCCGTCGGACGAATCCCCGGGGTCACCAGTTGCAGCGACGGGTGCGCCGATTTCAGGGCCTGGGCTTCCATAGCCGAACAAACCAGACCGTCCATCCCGGCTTTTTCCGCCAACGCGGCCAGGCGCAACACCTGCTCCTGCGGCTCGATATCCAGACCGATACCCGCCAGGTCTTCACGTTCCATGCTGGTCAGCACGGTCACGCCGATCAGCAGTGGTTTCGGACCGGTACGCTGGTCAAGCACTTCGCGGCACGCGGCCATCATGCGCAAACCACCGGAGCAGTGCACGTTGACCATCCACACGCCCATCTCCGCCGCCGCCTTGACGGCCATGGCGGTGGTGTTCGGGATGTCATGGAACTTGAGGTCCAGAAACACTTCGAACCCCTTGTCACGCAGGGTGCCCACGATTTCCGAAGCGCAGCTGGTGAACAATTCTTTACCGACTTTGACCCGGCACAGCTTCGGGTCCAACTGATCGGCCAGCTTCAGTGCGGCGTCACGGGTGGGGAAATCCAGGGCGACGATGATAGGAGTCTGGCAGGCGGACATGAGTGGGCTCTCAGGCAGGTCGAAATCGGCGCGCATTGTAGCGGAACCAGCGCCTCTGCGGGACCCGATGATCGGTAATTCGTCGAGGCGGCTCAAGCAAGACTAGTCCTTGCGCCAATTGTGTCGAGTCGGATACACATATGACACGCCTGCAACACCCTCCAACGTTACCTTCGGCACCCGCAACACGTCCTTACAGCACTTCCCGCCTCCTAGCAGGATGCCTATGCTGAAACCACAACCTCGCAGCCCATCTTTGTGGTTGGCAGCCTACTTGGCAGATGAACGCACGCATGCACAACCTCCACGCACCAGTGAACGACGATCAAAAAGCGCCCAGCGACGACAAACGCTGGAGCATTCGCGCCCTGATCGTCGACGATGACGTCCCGATCCGCGAGCTGATGATCGACTATCTGGCCCGGTTCAACATTCACGCCAGCGGCGTCACCGATGGCGTCGCGATGCGCCTGGCGCTGCAAGCGGAGCATTTTGACGTGGTGGTGCTCGACCTGATGCTGCCTGGCGAAGACGGTTTGTCACTGTGCCGCTGGCTACGCGCCGAATCGGACATCCCGATTCTGATGCTCACTGCCCGCTGCGAACCCACCGACCGGATCATCGGCCTGGAACTGGGGGCCGACGACTACATGGCCAAGCCGTTCGAGCCGCGAGAATTGGTGGCGCGCATCCAGACGATCCTGCGCCGGGTACGCGACGATCGCACCGAACAACGGACGAACATCCGTTTCGACAACTGGCGCCTGAACAGCGTGCTGCGCCAATTGATCGCCGCTGACGGCCTGGTGGTGCCGTTGTCCAACGCCGAATTCCGTTTGCTGTGGGTGTTCATCGAACGTCCTCGCCGGGTACTCAGCCGCGAACAACTGCTGGATGCCGCTCGCGGTCGCTCGATCGAAGCCTTTGATCGCAGCATCGACTTGCTGGTCTCGCGCCTACGCCAGAAACTCGGTGATGACCCCAAAGCCCCGCAGTTGATCAAGACCGTTCGCGGTGAGGGTTACCTGTTCGACGCCAGAGACATCGGCTGATGCGTGCGCGCTTCGATACGCTCTTTGGCCGCCTGTTTGGCATGCTGCTGGTGGCGATCCTCCTGGCGCACTTGTTGGCGTTTTTCTGGTTTCACTATTACGGCCCGCCACCGCCCCCTCCGCCGCCGGGGTTTTCCGAAAACGTCGACGCACAGCGCCCGCCGATGGACCCGCGCGTGGGAAATCGGCCACCGCGGCCGTGGTTCGGCGGCCCCTTGGTGCCGCTGACCTTTCAACTGGTCTCGCTGATCATCGCCGCCTGGTACGGTGCCAAACTGCTGAGCCGGCCGATCCAGCGCTTGAGCGATGCGGCCGAGCGTCTGAGCGAAAACCTTGATAGCCCGCCTCTGGATGAGTCCGGCCCACGGGAAGCACGGCAAGCGGCACACACCTTCAACAAGATGCAGCAACGCATTCGTGAACAAGTGCAGCAACGCTCGCGGATGCTTGGCGCCGTCTCCCACGACCTGCGCACGCCGCTGTCGCGACTCAAGCTGCGACTGGAGCAGATCGACGACAACAAACTGCAAGGCCAGATGCGTCAGGATCTGGACGACATGATCAACATGCTCGACGCCACCCTCACTTACCTGCATGAACAGCGGACCAGTGAAGTGGTGCAATGGATGGATGTGCAGGCGCTGGTCGAGTCCCTGAGTGAAAACGCCCAGGACCAGGGCGCCGATGTTCTCACCCGCGGCCACTGCGCGCCGTTGCACGTGCAGCCGATGGCTTTGCGTTCGTGCATCAACAACCTGCTGGACAATGCCCTGCGTTATGCCGGGCAGACAATGATTACGCTTGAAGACACACGCGAAACCCTGGTGATCCGGGTCATCGATCATGGGCCGGGTATTGCGGCGGATAAACGTGAAGCCGTGTTCGAGCCATTCTTTCGTCTGGAAGGATCGCGCAACCGCAACTCCGGTGGCGTCGGACTGGGCATGACCATCGCCCGCGAGGCGGCCGAACGACTGGGTGGGCAGTTGAGCCTGGAAGAAACTCCCGGCGGCGGTCTGACAGCGGTGATTCGCCTGCCCCGAGCCTGATGACCGCTCTGTGTGCCGTTCGGTACAAACCCCATATACCCACGACAACTTACCCCATGAGGCTGCATAAGCCGGTGCACCCACCGGTTATCCATTCCAAGGAGTGAGCGCAATGATCGGTAGCGTCAGCAGTTATACAAGCTATACCAGCAGCAGTACCACCAGCACCGCCCGCAGCCAGCAATTTCAGAAAGAATTGCTCACCAAACTCGACAGCAACAGTGACGGCGCAGTCGATCAAGATGAACTCAAGAGCGCCCTGTCGCAGAAAACCGACGACGGCCTGCTGATCAGCCTGAGCAAGCAGTACTCGCTCGACAACGTGGCGACCGTGGGCAAGTACCTGAACGTCGCGACCTGAGTCCTTGCCCGCAAAGTGGCCTTGAGCCCGAACGAAAAACCCACTGACCTTCTCAGGTTCAGTGGGCTTCAGGTCATCGCGCGTTCATACCGACTCAGGGCCGGCGATCCTCGATCCGGGCCTGACTCTTGCTCCAGTCGTTCAGCAGGCTGTAGGCCACCGCCAACAACGTCGGGCCGATAAACAAACCAATAAACCCAAAGGCGATCAACCCGCCAAACACCCCGAGCAGGACAATCACCAATGGCAAATTACCGCCCCGACTGATCAGGTACGGTTTGAGCACGTTGTCGACGCCACTGATGATGAACATCCCCCAAACTCCGAGAAACACCGCCATCCCGTACTCGCCCTTCCAGGCCAGCCAGGCCGTGGCCGGAATCCACACCAGCGGCGGCCCCATGGGAATCAGGCTCAACAAAAACGTAATGATCCCCAGCACCAGCGCCCCGGGCACCCCGGCAATCATAAACCCGATCAACGCCAGAACCGCCTGGGCCGCCGCCGTCCCGATCACGCCGTTCACCACCCGCTGCACCGTGCCCGCCACCAATTCAATGTAATAGCCGGCACGGTCACCAATCAGACGTTCCAGCAACCCGTGAATAAACGCCGCCAGACGCGGCCCGTCACGGTAGAAAAAGAACACAAAGACGATACTCAACGTCAGCTCGAGAATCCCGCCGCCAATCTGCGCACTGCGCGCCAGCAACCAATTGCCGACCTGACCCAGATAAGGTTTGACCGCCAGTATCATCGCCGCACCCTGCTGATCGATGCTGTTCCAGACCCCCACCAGTCGCTCGCCCACCAAGGGAATACCCCCCAGCCAGGTCGGCGCTTCCGGCAGCCCGGCGACCTGCACATCCTTGATGAACGCCGTGGCATCGCGCACATGGTCCGCGAGGTTGAACCCCAGCCAGACCAACGGCAACGCCACCAGCAACATCCAGCCCAGCGTCAGCACGGCTGCCGCCAAAGATTCGCGACCATTAAGCAAACGCGTCAGCAAACGCATCAGCGGCCAGCTGGCAAACGCCAGCACCGCGCCCCAGAACAGCGCCGACCAGAATGGCGCCATCACCCAGAAGCTCGCGCCAAACAGCACCAGGAGCAGGATCTGCACCAACAGCCGATCGTTATTGATCATCTAAATCTCGAAAAAAGTCAGTTCGCAAAAGAGTAGGCGAACGTAGGGTGTACGTTCGCCTGATAAAGCTTATCGCAACAGTTCGATGTGCAAGCCAGCGCCCTCGACGCCCCCCGCTTCCATCCTGGCGGTACGCACACCCTGCCCGATCAGTGCCTGACGCCAAGCTTCGGCCTTCGCCCCGGAAATACTGACCCGCAACGTGGTGTCCAGGTTCAGCCCACGAGAGATCAGGCGTAGCCAGGTATCGTCAGGATCGCCGGTCAATGTGGGGAGATCAAGTTCACCGGTGCTTTTGAGCTCTCGAAGCAAGGTTGCAGACGTCGGCAGCAAATCACCCAGCGGCGCGGCGGAGTCAAACTGTTCAACGTGCAGATAAGCTTTACGATTGCCGCGCGTGATGCTGTAAAGCGCCACCAGCGTGTTGTCCTGTGGGGCCGCCAGGCGCAACAGCAAATACGCTTGCTGACTATCAGCGCCATAAAGCTTGGGATTGTCGAAGACCTCATTGGCCCACAGGCTACTTTCGCCGCAATCCCGGGCCTGGCACCAGAACAGCAATTGGGCGCCCTGCTTCTGCAAGGCTTCACGAGCGGAGGTGAAGGCCTCGGTGGCGGAGTGCTCCAGTGGCAACTCGTAGGTCACCGACGTGGCTTGCCCTCGAACACTGACCTGGCCGTCAAAGCGTAACTGGCCGCTGATTTTGCGCACCGAACCCAGTGGGAAAATTCGCTCAAGCTCCGCGACCGGACGATAGTCGACGATCTGCGCATCGGCCATACGCGGCACGATCGGCAAGTCCTGACTGCCCGGGACATCGTCGGCAAATAACAGGGGACTGAAGCAACACAGCGCCAGCAAACTGAATGAACGCATGGATAGACTCATCGGATCAGCATGGCCTGGGCACCCTTGATGGTACTGACGTCATCGATGCGCTCAGACACCCGCAAACCGCGCTGTACCGCCGGACGCCCCTTGGGGTCTTTTGGCAGCAGTTTGCCGCTCGGTTCAGCCAGGTACCTCAGGATCGCGCCGGATTCAAACACGGCGAAACCGCCGTTGGTGCGATCGACAATCGCCGGAATCCGGCCATTGGGATTGATCTTGAAGAAGCCCTCGGACTTCTGTTCCTTTTTGTCGAAACTCAAGGCGTGCACCGTGTAGGGCAGGCCGAGTTCCTCGAGCACGATAGAGACCTTGTGGCCATTCGGAGTCGCAGCGGTGTAGAGATCTATCATGGTTGTCTCCCATTTCAACTCGCCCAGCCTCGACAGTTGCCCGGCGCAAGTCAAGGAACGGTGAAAAACCGATTGAAACAGTCTGCGACAAAGTCGGCGCCGGGTTCGTCATTCAGGTGTAAATGATGGCCGCCAGGCAGCTGTTCACGGCTAAAGGGTAGACGCTCCAGCAACTCGGGATGTTTGGCAAGCATACCGTCGGCAGCCACCACCAGTTTTGCAGGGCAACTGACTCGCTGGACGAAGGCCATCGCCTGTTCGGAGGTCAGACGCAGCGGCGACGGTAAGGTCAGACGGTTATCGGTGCGCCAGGTATAACCACCCGGCACCGGCATCAATCCACGCTGGGCCAGCAGTTCTGCAGCTTCGCGACTGACCGCGACCAAGCCTTTCATGCGCGCCTCGATGGCCCGGTCGAGGGTGTTGTAGACCGGTTTGCGCTTCGCGCCCAAATTCAGCTGCGCTTGCAGGGCCATGCCCATCCGCTCGGCAGCGTTTTCGCCTTTGTCTGTAGGAGGAATGATGCCGTCGATCAACGCCAGATGGGTCACGCGTTCCGGTAACGAACCGGCCAGCACCAGCGAAACAATCGCGCCCATGGAATGCCCCAGCAGACCGAAGCGCTTCCAACCCAATTGCTCGGCCACTTGCAGCACGTCATGGGCGTAGTCCCACAGTGCGTAACCGGCACCGGCCGGCCGATGCCCGGAATGACCGTGACCGGCCATGTCCAGCGCGATGATGCGCAAACCTTTGAGCTTCGGCGCCAACCGGGCGAAGCTGTTGGCGTTGTCCAGCCAGCCATGCAAAGCGATCACCGGCATGCCATCTTCGGGGCCGAACAAGTGCGCTGCCAACTCGATATGCGGCAGGCTCAGACGAACTTCTTCAACGACGTTGCTCATGCGCAATCCTGTTGGCGGCGACCTTCCCAACGGCTGAGCAGGTTTTTCAGCAGCGTGGCCGTGTCCTGGGGACGTTCGAGGGGAAACATGTGGCCACCTGGCATCGTCAGGGACTCGCCCAGCGGCAAGCGTCCCACGAGGCTTGCGTGATGGCGCATCACCACCCGGCTCTTGTGCCCCCGAACCACCGCCAGCGGCACTTTCAGTTGCCGTGTGCGGCCGGGACTGGTGTGCGGCACGCCACGGTAGATACTGATTTCCGTGGCCGGATCGAAGCGCAGGCGCAATCTGTCGCCCACCTTGTGCAAGCCGTGTTGCAGGTAAGCGTCAAAGCATTCCGGGTCGAAACTGCGAAACAGGGTTTTGCCAGCGAAATAGAGTCGGGCCGCCTCCAGGTCGGTGAACTCTTCGCGACGTCCCAACGTACGGCCGGCCGGGGTCAGGCGATCGATAAAACCGAAACGTTTGGCGGCGCGGATCACCCATTGATCAGCGCGGGTCAGCACCGGCGAATCAAGCATCACCACGCCGCGATAGAGTTCGGGGCACCGCAACGCCGCGTGCAGATGCAACACGCCTCCGAAGGAATGGCCGACTCCCCACACAGGCTCCGATTGTTGCTTGAGGTGATGAATCAGCTCGTCGACCAGGTTGTACCAGTTGTCGTCCGCCGGGAAACGCGGGTCATGGGCGTGCTGATGCAGATGCGTCACCTGATACTCGGGCGCCAGCGCCGCGAACAATTTGCCGTAGGTGCCCGAGGGAAAACCGTTGGCGTGGGCGAAAAATATCTGTTGCGACATACCGATGATCCATCAACGAAAACAAGGGTGGATTGTCCGTAAGACGACGTCCTACAGCAATGACCATAACTGCCAGGAATGGTGGTAGGAGGTGTCGCGAAGATCAACGTCCCGGCGGATTCTCACCCAATGGCACCACCGCCATGGTCAACCGAGACACACAGCTAGCCTTCCCCTCATCGCTGGTCAAACGGATATCCCAGACATGCGTCGTGCGGCCAATGTGAATCGGCTTGGCCACCGCCGTGACCCGTCCGCTGCGCAAGCCGCGCAAATGGTTGGCGTTGATTTCCAGGCCCACGCAGTAAAATTTGCTGGCGTCGATGCACAGGTAACTGGCCATCGAGCCGACCGTTTCGGCCAGCACCACCGAGGCGCCGCCGTGCAGCAAGCCGTAAGGCTGGTGAGTGCGATGGTCGATGACCATGCTCGCGGTCAGCGATTCTTCGTCGAAGGCTTCGAAGCGAATATCCAGTACTTCGCCGATGGTGTTTTTCTGGATTGCGTTCAACTGCTCGACGTTGGGAGTGGTACGCCACAGACTCATTGTTGCTTTCCTTTGTTGGTTTTATTCGTGACTCAATCCTGCCACAGCACCGCCTCGCTGCGCTCGCTCCATTCTTCGAAGCGGGCACCGTAGGCGGCTTCGATCACGTTGCGCTTGATCTTCAGGGTCGGCGTCAGAAAGCCGTTTTCCACCGCCCAACGGCGTTTTTCCAGGCTTGAATGCAGGCGCGCCGCTACGCACCATAACCTCGTCCGACTCAGCGATCCGCTCCTCGACCTCCGGGCAGGGCTTGCCGATCCAGCCGGGTTTGTTCTGGCCCGACAGGCAAACGTGCGAATAGCCGCAGTTTTCGGTCATGCCCTAGACCGCCAGCACATCCAGTCCCAGCTTGCGGTACCACAGCAGCAAGGTCTGCGGCACTGGCGCGGCGCCGGACAGGGCAATGCGCAAGGCATCCAGCCCAAGTCCGACCAGGACTTTATGGCCGACCCGCTTGCCGATGATCGGCGGATGGCGTGGGATCGTCCTGGATCGGTGAGCTCTTTTGCAGGTCGGCCCAGCTGTAGGCGAAAGTACCAAGCGGATGCAACGGCAGGTTGATTGTCGGCAGATCGGCGCGGACGCCAACAGCCATATCAGGCCAATCATCGAGTTTGCCGATGAAAACCAGGGCCGCTTCGGAGTGTTCAAGAACCCGGGCCACAGAGTCTGCGGTGAGGTTCGGATAGAGCGGCACCGACACATGGCCCGCCATCCAGACCGCCAGGTCGGCGATGATCCAGTCCGCTGGCGGGGATGACGGGCCTCGCGCATAGGAAGATGTCCAGCGGCAAACGAAAAGCAACAGGCATGCGACTCGCTCCTTTACTTTTGGTCTGGAGCAAGCGTAGCCAACCAAGCAGTTGCTCGGCTGACTATTTTACGGGTGCTTGATGCCGTTGAGTTTCATCGCGCCGGCCATCGGCAAATCGCCTTCAAGTTCTGCCAGGCCTGCGGTGCGGACCGCTTCCGGGTCTTGCACATGGCCGTGCTGCAAGTAACCCAACAGGTTGCCCACCAGCGGGTTATGACTGACCAGCAACGCGTGATCCTCAGACACCAACTGCTCTGCCACCGCTTGCGGGCGGTTGTCGGGGGTCAGCCAATCGACGGTGCGAATCTGCGGTGCGAAATTCAGCGCGGCACGCACAATTTCTGCCGTCTCCTGCGCTCGCAGGTAAGGACTGGCATAAATGGCAGTGAGCGGCTTACCGATCAACTGCGCCGCAGTGCGCAACACCTCTTCGCGACCCTTGACGGTCAGGGTCCGCTCGGAGTCCGGGCGAGTACCGTATGGCTCGGCTTCACCATGACGCAATACCCAGAGTTTCATAGTTTCGGCTCCTCATCTCGGGCCGGATGCGGGGCTGGCGCCACAGTGTGCGGCGCTTCACCTTCCGGTGTACGCGGCGTCGGCCAGTCGGCGAACGGCCAAGGCTTCTGGTCACTGTGGAAACTGCCGAATCGACCGATCTGCGCCAGAAACTGGCTCAGGCTGTCGCCGAAGTTCATCAGGCTGGCGCTTGGCGCGCCATAGATCAAACGATAGATCAACTGAACCAACACCACGGCGCCAAGGATGAATTGCGCCACTTGCCAGACCAGCACGTAGACGATCATCCACAACACGCGCAGCAGGATAGATTCGTACTTGGCTTCTGTTTTCGGATCGTTCATGTCTCGCTCCCTGCCCCTGTCAATTGAGTGCTCAATTGAAACCGCTGGTGGAAATAAAGTCGACGTCGGTTTTCGGCTCGGCACGCATCAATAGACCGATCACCTGCTCCAGCGTGCACCCTTCGAACAGGATGGCATGCAGCCCGGCGACCAGCGGCATGTACACGCCCACCTCCTGAGCCTTGGCCTTGAGCACCTTGAGGGTGTTCACGCCTTCAGCGACTTCGCCAAGGCGTGTCACTGCATCGTCCAGGCTCAAACCCTGGCCAAGGGCGAATCCGACCTGATAGTTACGGCTTTTCGGCGACGAGCAAGTGACGATCAAATCGCCGACGCCCGCCAAACCGAGGAAGGTCATCGGGTTGGCGCCCTGATTCACCGCAAAGCGGGTCATTTCCGCCAGCGCCCGGGTGATCAGCATGCTCTTGGTGTTTTCGCCCATGCCCAGCGCCACCGCCATGCCGGCGATGATTGCGTAAACGTTCTTCAGCGCGCCGCCCAACTCCACACCGAAGCGGTCGGCGCTGGCGTACACGCGAAAGGTCCGACCGTGCAACGCCTCCTGGACCCGCTGGCAGAGATCTTCGTCTTCGCTGGCGACCACCGTGGCAGTCAGCGCGTGTTCGGCGATTTCACGGGCCAGGTTCGGCCCGGACAGCACGCCGATGCGCGCTTGCGGGGCGATCTCTTCGAGGATTTCGCTCATTAATTTGAAGGTGTGGGCTTCGATGCCTTTGGTCAGGCTCACCAACAATTTGCCGCTCAAACGTTCGGCGTGCGGCATCAATACCGAGCGCAGCGCGCTGGACGGCAGTGCGACGAAGCACAGGTCGCAGGCTTGTAGCGTGGCCAGCAGGTCGGTGACCGCTTCCACGGCCGGCAGAATCTTGATGCCTTTGAGGTAGCGCGGGTTTTCGCGATTGACCCGAATGGCCTCGGCCTGCTCGGGGTCACGCATCCACAGTCGGACCTGATGCCCGTTCTCGGCCAGCAGGTTAGCCACGGCGGTACCAAAACTTCCGCCTCCCAGGACCGCAATTGGGCGCTGTTCAGTCATATGCAATCCGTTAATCCATACCAGTGGCGATGTCGGCATTATACGGAGCGGCCCAGTGGCGGCCAGCCCCCGCATCAAATACCGACACTTGTAGGAAGAAGACCAAGAAAACCGAGGAAAATGCCCACAACGTGACTGGAAAAGTCATTGCTCTCGGTTAACATGCGCGCCAACTGTTCGCTATCAAGGATGTGTTGTGTTGTTTGGCTCCCCATCACCTCGCTCGCCGCTGGTTCTGGCGCTGATTATCAGCTCGCCATTGCTCGCCGACGACTTGTTCCTCGACAGCGAGTCGCTGCCGCAAGTATTGACCGCTACGCGGCTCAAGCAGTCGCCAGCCGCGGTACCGGGGAGCATGACGGTGATCGACAGCGAACTGATCAACGCCAGTGGCGCCCGGGACATCAGTGAGTTGCTGCGACTGGTGCCGGGCATGATGGTCGGCAACATCAACGGTAACCAGGCGGCGGTGAACTATCACGGCACCAATGCGACCGAAGCGCGACGCATGCAAGTGTTGATCGACGGCCGTTCGGTGTACCGCGCAGGCCTGGCCACGGTGGACTGGAGTGACATTCCGGTGGCCATGGAGGACATCGAACGTATTGAAGTTTTCCGCGGCCCGAACACCGTCAGCTATGGCGCCAATGCGCTGATGGCGGTGGTCAACATCATCACGCGTAACCCGGCCGACAGCCACGGCACGCGAATGAAAGTCACCCGCGGGCAGCGCGGCATCGACGACTTTTACGCCAGCCAGGGCGTGGACTGGGACGGCGGCGACCTGCGCCTGTCACTGTCCGGCCAGCAAGACGACGGCTTCGACTCGGATCGTAACGGCGCCGACTACCGCGACAACCGCCGCTTGAACCGCTTTAACCTCGCCGTCAGCCAGACGCTCACCGAAAACCAGAGCATCGACTGGCAGTTGAATGCCAAGGACGGGACCAACCAGCGGCCGTATACCTACCGCCCGGTCTTCTCGGGGATCACCACTGCCGGGAACAATGCCGACGTTATCGCCAAGGACTACGCCGGCTCACTGCGCTGGAACCTCGACATCAATCCCGATCACAGCCTTTACATCCAGGGCTCGGCGCAGCACTGGGATCGTCAACAGACCTGGCGTGCCTGCGATGCCGAGGTTTCGTTCAGCCCGCAGTTGACCGAACTCTGGCAGCTCAACCCGAATTACTCCGAACGCCTGGCGCGTAACATGGAGCGCTACACCGGCCCCGGCGCGCCCGCAGGTGACCCGGCCCAGCGGGCACTGGCCAATCAAGTGCTGAAGCAATGGCGAAACGGCGCCCGGCAAACCCTCTGTGGCGATATTGACCAGAGCACCCGGGAATCGCGCTACGACCTTGAACTGCAGGATACCCTCAGCCTGTCCGACAGCCTGCGACTGGTCAGCGGCATGAACTATCGTTACGACCGGGCAGATTCCGAGACCTACTTCAATGGCACCCTCGACGACACCACCTGGCGGGCATTCGGCCAACTCGAGTGGCGCGCCACCGAGCATTGGTTGCTCCAGGGCGGAGCGATGTTCGAAGACACGCAATTGATCGGCAGTTCGCTCACTCCGCGAGTGGCGGTCAACTACCTGATCAACCCGCGCCATGGCCTGCGGGCGGTGTACTCGGAAGCCATCCGCTCGCCGGACATGTTCGAGAACAACGTCAACTGGAGCTATCAGGTAAAGAACCTGCGACCCAGCGCCTATGGTCAGTCCAGCGCCCGTTATTTCGTCAAGACCCGTGGCCCCGCAGACCTCGACCAGGAACACATGCGCTCCCGGGAGCTGGGCTACAACGGCTACTTTGCGCAGTGGGGACTGGCGGTCGATGTGAAGCTGTTCTACGACGAAATCACCGGGATGATCAGCGAGCCGCTGCGCAACAACCAGTACATCGCCAGCAACTCAAACAGCGCGCGCTTCTCCGGGACAGAAACCCAGCTCGACTGGCGACTCAGCAGCGTCGATCGCCTGCGCCTGACCTACGCCTATGTCGATGCCGAGGCGAGCAATCCACAGGATGCGCAACAGACGGCTCGAAACAGCGGTTCCGCCGGCTGGCTGCACCACTGGGGCCATGGCTGGAACAGCGCGCTTTTCTACTATGGTGACGATGCCCTGAACGGCTATCGCTTCGAACGGGTCGACACGCGCATCGCCAAACGCATCGGCCTGGGCAAGGCCAGCCTGGAGTTGGCCGGTGTGCTCCAGCAACGCCTCGACCGTCAGCCCACGACCTTCGTCGACAACAACTACGATGAGCGCCGGGTGCTTTACTTCAGCGCAGAGCTGGCGTTCTAAGATGCGCTATAGCCCGTCACGCAAGACGCCAATCCTTGGCCGCCTGCTGGCCGGGTTGTGCCTGGTGTTTGCCGGGCTGCTGAACAACCTGGAAGCCAGCGCCGCAGACATTTTGCTGACTGGCGCCGAGGACAGCCCGGGCATGCAATCCTTCACCCAGGCCCTGAGCGCGTTGCGGCCTGCCGATAACGTGCGCTTCCAGCCACTGGCCAGTCTGCCGGCGCCAGGCAAACTGCCCGTCGGCACCCGTTTGATTCTGCTCGACCTGCCGAGCCTCGACTGGCGCCTGCAAGACGCCCAGGGCCCGGCGACGCTGGTACTGCGCATCAGTCGCTTGCAAGCCCGTCAGCATCTGGGGGCGACCCTGCCCCCGCGCCTCAGCCTGCTCTGGAGCGATCCGCCCCTGGACCGACAATTGCACCTGACCCGACTGCTGCTGCCTCAGGCCAAGCGGGTCGGCGTACTCTTCGACAGCCACAGCGAGTTCCTCTTGAAAGAATTGCATCAAGCCGCCCATTCCCTGGGCCTTGAGGTGGTCACCGAGCGCTGGGATAACACGAACGACAACCGGCCACTGCAGACCTTGCTGAAGAACAGCGACGTGTTGCTGGGCCTCGACGACCCCGATCTGTACAACCCCAAAACCGCGAAAAACCTGTTGCTCAGCAGCTATGCACGGCAATTGGCAATGATCGGCCCTAACGCCGGGTTCGTCAGGGCCGGGAGCCTGGCCAGCACCTACAGCGATCAGAGCGATTGGCTGGCGATGCTCGACGAACTACTCGACCGGCCACCGGCCACCTGGCCACGCACGCGCTACCCACAACGCTTCAAAGTCTTAAGTAACCCGCAAGTGGCTCGTTCATTAGGCATTGAACAGATGAATGAAGCGTCTGTCGCAACGCAGTTGGCCGAAGGAGAAAACCGCCCATGACCTTCCGTCGCCGTTGGGACATCAACACCCGCACACAAATCATCAGCCTCGGCCCTGCCCTGTTGCTGACGTTGCTGTTGATCAGCTTCTTCACCTTCGTGCGGATCCAGGACCTGCGTCAGGAGCTCAACCACACCGGACAGCTGATTGCCAACCAGCTGGCGCCGGCCACTGAATACGGGGTTATCTCGGGTAACATCGAGGTGCTCGACAGTTTGCTCAAGGCCACCCTGGCCACGCCCAATGTGCGCTTTCTGGAAGTCCAGGACAGCGCCAACCGGATTCTGGTGTACGTCGAGCAACCGTCGCAAACCCACACCCGCTCGCACCAGGTCGAAGTGTTCCAGGCCCCGGTGCGGCTGCAACGCATCCAACTGCACAATGATTTCCTGCAGGACAGCCGCGTCGCTAACACGGCGCCCGCCGAGGATTATCTGGGTCGGGTGATCGTTGGCCTGTCCAATGACGCCTTCAGCCAGCGTCAGCAGGAAATCCTGCTCAAGGCCGGGATCCTGGCGCTGTTCGCCCTGCTGTTTACTTTCCTGGTCGCCCGGCGACTGGCCGGCAGCCTGTCGCAACCGATCCGCGACATCGGCAATGCGGTCAAGGCGATTCAGGACGGCGATTACAAAACGCCGCTGCCGATCGTCGACGACACTGAACTGGGCGCGTTGTCGCAACACATCAACAACCTCGCCAACGGGCTCGAACAAGCCAGCCGCGAACAGCATCAAGCGATGGCGCAGTTGATTCAGACTCGTGAGGAAGCCGAAACAGCCAACAACGCCAAATCCGATTTCCTTGCGATGATGAGCCATGAACTGCGCACGCCGATGAATGGCGTGCTGGGCATGCTGCAACTGCTGGAAACCACCGAGATGACCGAGGAGCAGGTCGAATACGCGGCGCTTGCCTCGGAGTCCACAGAACACCTGCTCAAAGTCATCAACGACATTCTCGATTTTTCGCGCATCGAACGTTCGGAACTGGAGCTGGAACACATTCCGTTCAACCTTGCGGACCTGATCGGCAGTTGCGCCCAGTCGTTCTCGCACAGCGCCTTGCAACGCGGGCTCGACCTGGCGCTATCGATTCCGCACGACATGCGTGCGCTGCAGGTGCAGGGCGACCCGACGCGGATCAGGCAGATCCTGGTCAACCTGATCGGCAATGCGCTGAAATTCACCGAACAGGGCCGCGTCAGCATCGAACCGCAATGGCAGTCGCTGGATCACGAGTTGCTGTGGTTCACCTGCACCGTGCGCGACAGCGGGATTGGTATCTCGGCTGAAAGACTGGAATTGATGTTCAACGCCTTCCAGCAGGCCGACAGTTCTATTTCGAGGCGATACGGTGGCACCGGGCTAGGCCTGCCGATTGCTCGCACGCTGGCTGAACGCATGGGCGGCACGTTACGCGCCCAGAGTGAGGAAGGTCGCGGCTCGGTGTTCACCCTGGAAATCCCGCTGGCGCGCTATAAACAGACGCTGCCCGTGCTGGCGCCGCGCGCACCGATCGGCAGCGGTGATGGCGAAGGGCGCAACGTGTTGCTGGTGGAAGACAATCCGGTCAATCAGACGGTCATCGAAGCAATGTTGCGCAGTCTGGGCTTTACTGTCAGCGTCGCCACCGATGGCGCCCAGGCAGTGCGCAGTGCGGAGAGTCTGATTTTTGAAGCCATTTTGATGGACTGTCGGCTGCCGATCATCGACGGTTACGAGGCCACCCGACAGATTCGCCAATTACCCGGCTGCACAGACTTGCCGATCATCGCACTGACCGCCAACGCCTTGCAGGGTGACCGCGAAGCCTGTTTGGCGGCGGGAATGAACGATTACCTGGCCAAGCCCTTCAAACGCACAGATTTGCAGCAAATTCTGCAACGCTGGGTGCAGTAGTGCAGGCCTTTCGGCTATCTGCGACTGGCGTGAAAGGCGAAAGTGCGGCAGTCTTAGGCACCCGAACAGGCCCGAAAAGGGGCTTGAATAATAATTTCAGTGCACAAGTGTACATTCATGTCCTTGGTGCTGTGACTTTCACCACAACGCAATAGTCTATGAGTAGGCTGCTGACTCGAGGCATGAACGCTTCGATCGGCCGGGAAGATTTGCCCCACCTGCCGCATGGGACTATTGAGGAGCTCGCATGACCCAACAAAACGCCTTTACTCGGGAAGACCTGCTGCGCTGCAGTCGCGGTGAGCTGTTCGGCCCAGGTAACGCACAACTGCCCGCCCCGAACATGTTGATGGTGGATCGCATCACCCATATCAGCGCCGAGGGTGGCAAGTACGGCAAGGGTGAATTGGTCGCTGAGCTGGATATCACTCCGGACCTGTGGTTCTTCGCCTGTCACTTCGAAGGTGATCCGGTGATGCCAGGCTGCCTGGGCCTCGACGCCATGTGGCAACTGGTCGGCTTCTTCCTCGGCTGGCAAGGTCTGCCGGGCCGCGGTCGCGCCCTGGGTTCGGGCGAAGTGAAATTCTTCGGTCAGGTTCTGCCTACAGCCAAGAAAGTAACCTATAACATTCAGATCAAGCGCGTACTGAAGGGCAAGCTGAACCTGGCCATCGCCGATGGTTCGGTCAGCGTCGACGGCCGCGAAATCTACACCGCCGAAGGCCTTCGGGTCGGCGTTTTTACCTCCACTGACAACTTCTAAGGGTTATCCGCATGCGCCGCGTCGTTATCACTGGTCTGGGCATCGTTTCGTGCCTGGGCAATGACAAAGAGACCGTCTCCGCTAACCTGCGTGCAAGCCGCCCTGGCATCCGGTTCAACCCGGAATATGCCGAAATGGGTCTGCGTAGCCAGGTTTCCGGCTCCATTGACCTTCCCCTCGAAGAGCTGATCGATCGCAAGATCTTTCGCTTCGTCGGTCACGCGGCGGCTTACGCCTACCTGGCCATGAAAGACGCCATCGCCGACTCCGGTCTGAGCGATGAGCAAGTCTCCAACCCGCGTACTGGCCTGATAGCCGGTTCCGGTGGCGCCTCCACGCTGAACCAGATGGAAGCGCTGGACATCCTGCGCGAGAAAGGCGTCAAGCGCGTCGGCCCATACCGCGTCACGCGGACCATGAGCAGCACCGTTTCCGCTTGCCTGGCGACGCCGTTCAAGATCAAGGGCCTGAACTACTCCATCGCGTCTGCCTGCGCCACCAGTGCTCACTGCATCGGTACCGCCATGGAACAGATCCAGATGGGCAAGCAGGACATCGTGTTCGCCGGCGGCGGTGAAGAAGAGCATTGGAGCCAATCGTTCCTGTTCGACGCCATGGGCGCACTGTCCAGCCAGTACAACGAAACCCCGGAAAAAGCTTCCCGTGCCTACGACGCCAAGCGTGACGGTTTCGTCATCGCCGGCGGTGGTGGCATGGTCGTGGTCGAAGAGCTGGAACACGCTCTGGCCCGCGGCGCGAAGATCTACGCGGAAATCGTTGGCTACGGCGCGACCTCCGACGGCTACGACATGGTCGCCCCAAGCGGCGAAGGCGCCATCCGCTGCATGCAGATGGCCATGTCCACCGTTGACGCTCCGATCGACTACCTGAACACCCATGGCACGTCGACTCCGGTCGGCGACGTCATGGAAATGAAAGGTGTGCGTGAAGTGTTCGGCGACAAGGCTCCGGCCATCAGCTCCACCAAGAGCCTGTCGGGTCACTCCCTGGGCGCCGCCGGCGTTCACGAAGCGATCTACTGCATGCTGATGATGGAAGGTAACTTCATGGCGGGTTCCGCCAACATCGACGAACTGGACCCGGAAGTGGCTGACATGCCGATCCTGACCAAGACTCGTGAAGACGCCACCATCAACACCGTGATGAGCAACAGCTTCGGCTTCGGTGGCACCAATGCCACGCTGGTGCTGAAGCGCTGGCAGGGCAAGTAATACCCCGCCGCTTCGCTGCACATAAAAACGCCCCGACTGGTTCGGGGCGTTTTTATGTGCCTTGAGAAAATGAATTTTGTTGCATACGAACATGAAGCTTTTGTCATGAAATTCAACGCCCTGCGACCGAATGTCGCGTGTTTGGCGGGCTGCAGGACTTTTACCAAATTCGCAAAAGTTCGTTACCAAACTCAGTCGTTTACTTAGCAGGCTAACCAAACATATAACGGAGTCCTGCACACGCCTTGCTGCAGATAACAGAGATTGGAGCTAGCAGATGACTGTAAAAGTAACTGAACGCGACGATTCACATAAATCCCACGAAGGCGTAGCCGCCGGTATCCGGATCTGGGACGTGCACCAACAAGACATGCTGGTGGGGATGTTCCACTCCGAAACCGATGCCCACAGTTACAAGGCCGAACTGGAAAAACTGGAGCAGCAACGCGAACAACGATCCGCCTAGCCGCTGCGCATAAGCAATGCCCGCATTGAAAACGACAAACCCCGCTTAAGCGGGGTTTGTCGTTGTTGCAGCCTTTAACGGCTTACCACATCAGATCGTCAGGGATCTGATACGCCGCGTACGGATCGTCTTCGACAGCGACTTCTTCGATCTTCACATTCAACTGCACGATGCGCCGTGGATCGCGCTCCTGGATCTTCAGGGCCGCCTCACGGGGGATCACTTCGTATCCGCCGGCGTGATGCACAATGGCCAGGGAGCCGCTGCTGAGCTTGTTGCGCATCAGGGTGTTAACGGAGATGCGCTTGACCTTCTTGTCGTCAACGAAATTGTAGTAGTCCTCGGTCGTCAGTTTCGGCAGACGCGAGACTTCGATCAATTGTTTGACCTGAGCAGCGCGAGCCTTGGCCTCGGCTTTCTCCTGTTGCTGACGGTTCAACTCCTGATCGCGCTTGACCTTCTCGGCCATGGCCTCCTGAGTCGCCCGCTGCTGCGAGTCATCGAGTTCAACCTGACCTTTGTGGGCCAGACGCTGCTGTTTCTGCTTATCTTTGCCGACCTGTTTGGCCTGCTTCTGGTTGACCAGCCCTGCTTTGAGCAACTGGTCGCGAAGGGAAATGCTCATGGTGCTTATTACTCACTTAGGCAACTGCTCAACCGCAGCTGGGCAAATTCTTTTCCTGACGTTTGGCTTCGCCCCACAAGGCGTCCAACTCTTCGAGGGTGCAATCTTCTATGGGACGGTGGGTGTCGCGCAATGCCTGTTCGATAAAACGGAAGCGTCTTTCGAACTTGCTGTTGGCGCCACGCAGTGCGGTTTCCGGATCGACCTTGAGATGACGCGCCAGATTGACCACGGAAAACAACAAATCACCGACTTCATCGGCAATCGCTGCCGAGTCATTGTCGGCCATGGCTTCGAGCACTTCATCGAGCTCTTCGCGCACTTTGTCGAGCACCGGTAAGGCGTGCGGCCAGTCGAAACCGACCTGCCCCGCGCGCTTCTGCAACTTCGCCGAACGGGACAATGCCGGCAGTGCTGCGGGTACGTCGTCGAGCAAAGACAGTTGTTCGGGTGCCGAAGATTTCTCCGCCCGTTCTTCAGCCTTGATCTCTTCCCAGCGCTGCTTGACCTGATCTTCATTGAGCCGCGGAACATCCAGCGGTGCGTACACATCACCCGTGGGAAACACGTGAGGATGACGGCGAATCAACTTGCGGGTGATGCTGTCGACCACACCGGCGAATTCGAAACGCCCTTCTTCCCGTGCCAGTTGGCTGTAATAAACCACCTGGAACAGCAAATCGCCCAACTCTCCCTGCAAGTGATCGAAGTCACCGCGCTCGATGGCGTCGGCGACTTCATAGGCTTCCTCAAGGGTGTGCGGGACGATGGTTTCGTAGGTTTGCTTGATGTCCCACGGACAGCCGTACTGCGGGTCGCGCAGACGGCTCATCAGATGAAGCAAGTCTTCAAGGCTGTACATCGGTTTCACGGCGTCCGGTTACGGCGGGTTTCGATGATGTTCGGCAACTGGGAAATCCGCCCCAGCAACCGCCCCAGTGCATCCAGCCCCGGAATCTCGATGGTCAGGGACATCAACGCGGTGTTGTCCTCTTTGTTCGAGCGGGTATTGACTGCCAGCACGTTGATTCGCTCGTTGAGCAGCACTTGCGAAACGTCGCGCAGCAACCCGGACCGGTCGTAGGCGCGGATGATGATGTCCACCGGATAGGTGAGCACCGGCACCGGCCCCCAACTGACCTGGATGATCCGCTCGGGCTCGCGCCCGCCCAGTTGCAGCACCGAGGCGCAGTCCTGACGGTGAATGCTCACGCCACGGCCCACGGTGATGTAACCGACGATCGCATCCCCCGGCAGCGGTTGGCAGCAGCCGGCCATCTGGGTCATCAGGTTGCCGACGCCCTGGATCTGGATGTCGCCGCGCTTGCCCGGTTTGTAACCGGTGGCCTTGCGCGGAATCAGTTCCAGCTGTTCGTTGCCGCGTTCCGGCTCGACCAGTTGCTGCGCCAGGTTCACCAGTTGTGCCAGGCGCAAATCGCCGGCACCGAGGGCGGCGAACATGTCCTCGGCGGTCTTCATGTTGGCCTTTTCGGCCAGCTTGTCGAAATCCACCGCTGGCAGACCGAGGCGATTGAGTTCGCGCTCGAGCAAAGTTTTGCCGGCCGCGACGTTCTGATCGCGCGCCTGCAATTTGAACCAGTGAACGATCTTCGCCCGTGCCCGCGACGTGGTGATGTAACCCAGGTTCGAGTTCAGCCAGTCGCGGCTCGGGGTGCCGTGCTTGCTGGTGATGATCTCGACCTGTTCACCGGTTTGCAGGCTGTAGTTGAGCGGCACGATGCGCCCGTTGATCTTCGCGCCACGGCAGTTATGACCGATTTCGGTGTGCACGCGGTAGGCGAAGTCCAGCGGCGTCGCGCCTTTCGGCAAGTCGATGGCGTGACCGTCCGGGGTAAAAATGTAGACCCGGTCCGGCTCGATATCGACCCGCAGCTGTTCAGCCAGGCCGCCGATGTCGCCCAACTCTTCATGCCACTCGAGGACCTGGCGCAGCCAGGAAATTTTCTCTTCGTAGTGGTTGGAGCCGGACTTGACGTCGGTGCCCTTGTACTTCCAGTGCGCACACACGCCCAGCTCGGCTTCTTCGTGCATGGCGTGGGTGCGGATCTGCACTTCCAGCACCTTGCCCTCGGGGCCGATTACCGCGGTGTGCAGCGAGCGGTAGCCGTTCTCTTTCGGGTTGGCGATGTAGTCGTCGAATTCTTTCGGGATGTGCCGCCACAGTGTGTGGACGATACCGAGCGCGGTGTAGCAATCGCGCATTTCTGGCACCAGCACGCGAACGGCGCGAACGTCGTAGATCTGGCTGAATTCCAGACCCTTGCGCTGCATTTTGCGCCAGATCGAATAGATGTGTTTGGCCCGGCCGCTGATGTCGGCATCGACGCCGGTGGCGGTCAGTTCGTTTTTAAGTTGGTTCATCACATCGGCGATGAAGCGCTCGCGATCCAGGCGCCGCTCATGCAACAACTTGGCAATCTGCTTGTACTGGTCGGGCTCAAGGTAACGGAAGGACAAGTCCTCCAGCTCCCACTTGATATGACCGATACCGAGACGGTGGGCGAGCGGCGCGTAGATGTCGAAGACTTCACGGGCGACGCGGTTGCGTTTTTCGTCATCGGCGGTTTTCACCGCACGGATTGCGCAGGTGCGTTCGGCCAGTTTGATCAGCGCAACGCGAACGTCGTCGACCATGGCGACCAGCATCTTGCGCAGGTTTTCGACCTGGCCCTGCGTGCCCAGCACCAGGGATTGACGGGGGCTGAGGCTGGCGCTGATCGCCGCCATGCGCAACACACCGTCGATGAGTTTGGCGACCACCGGACCGAAGCGCTGGCTGACCGCCGGCAACTCAATCAAGCCTTCGCGCACGCCGCGATACAGGATCGCGGCAACCAACGAATCCTGATCGAGTTTGAGGTCGGCGAGAATCTCGGCGATCTCAAGGCCCGTGCGAAAACTCGAGGTCCCTTCGGACCACAGGTTTTTCGCCGCATTGGCTTGTTGTTCAGACGCACGAGCAAACTCGCACGCTTCTTTCAAGGCTTCGCGATCCAGTGCCGGATCGACACTGACCGCGTGATCGAGCCAAGCCTCGAGATTGATACTGCCGTCGGTGTTGATCGGCTGGTGTGCTCTCACCTGTACCATCTTGCTTACCTTCCCTACGACGCAGATTCAATGCGTCAAATCGCTGACCTTCGTTGCCCGTGCGCCCACATCAGGGCCGGTACGCGGCTGCACGGGCGGGCCAGCGGACCAGACGAGCCGTCCTAGCTCGCTTCAAATAACGCCATGGCCTCGACATGTGCCGTCTGAGGAAACATATCGAGAATCCCGGCACGTTTTAACCGGTAGCCCTGCTTGATCAATTCGACCGTATCGCGCGCCAGCGTTGCCGGATTGCACGACACATACACCAACCGTTTGGCGCCCAGGGACGCAAGCTTGCGTACTGCCTCGAAAGCACCGTCACGCGGTGGGTCCAAGAGTACCGCACAAAAGCCTTCGCGCGCCCATTCGGCATCGGTCAAAGGCTGGGATAAATCAGCCTGAAAAAACTTCACATTATGAAGATTGTTGCTAGCAGCGTTCGCGGCTGCACGCTCGACCATCGCCTGCACACCTTCCACCGCCACCACTTCGCGAACGACCTTGGCCAGCGGCAAGGCAAAGTTACCCAAACCACAAAACAGATCGAGAACTCGCTCCTCCGCCGTCGGCTTCAGCCAGTCCAGCGCTTGATCGATCATCGCTTCGTTGACCCCGGCGTTGACCTGGATGAAATCCCCTGGCCGGTACGCCAGACTCAAGTCCCACTGTTCAAGTCGATAACCCAACGACTGGTCAGCCTCAACCGGTTGCGGTTCACCGTCACCGTGCAGCCACAGTTGAGCTTCATGGAAGGCGCAGAATTCCTTGAGGATCGTCATGTCGGCGTCGGACAGCGGCGCCATGTGCCGCAATAAAACGGCCAGCTTCGATCCGGCAAATAATTCAACATGCCCCAGCGCCTGAGGTTTACTCAAGCGCCGCAACATTTGCGGCAAGCAGGTCATGATCGGTTGCAAGGGCTGTACCAGCACCGTGCATTCGTTGATCGCAACGATGTCCTGGCTGCCAGCGGCGCGGAAACCGACTTCGAGCTTTTTCGCCTTCATGTCCCAGCGCACCGCCACTCGGGCGCGACGCCGGTAACCGAATTCAGGACCGCTCAACGGTGCGGCCCATTCTTCGGGTTCGACACCGGCGACCTTCGACAACTGCTCGGCGAGCATGCGCTGTTTCAGAGCGAGTTGTTCGTTGTGCGGCAGATGTTGCACGCTGCAACCACCACAGCGACCGGCATGCGGACACGGTGCCGGGCGGCGCATGTCGCTGGCCAGGAACACCCGTTCGGTGCGAGCCTCGACCACTTTGCCGTGGGCACCCAATACGCGTGCTTCGACTTCTTCACCGGCCAATGCGCCGATGACGAACCAGGTGCGACCTTCAAAAAACGCGATACCGCGACCGTCATTAGCCAGGCGTTCAATACTCAAGCGCTGCTTTTTACCAGTCGGAATTTGCGGGGCCTTGCTGCCACCGGTGGGCTGGAAGCGCAGGCCTCTCTCTTGCTTGGCCATCAGTTGGGCGCGTCGAAAATGCCGGTCGACAAGTAACGGTCGCCCCGGTCGCAGATGATCGCGACAATCACCGCGTTTTCAACTTCTTTGGACAGCCGCAGCATCGCTGCCACCGCCCCGCCCGAGGACACGCCGCAGAAGATGCCTTCTTCGCGGGCCAGACGACGGGTCATGTCTTCGGCTTCGCTTTGCGCCATGTCGACGATCCGGTCCACGCGCTCGGCCTGGTAAATCTTCGGCAGGTATTCCTGCGGCCAGCGACGGATGCCCGGAATCGCCGAACCTTCCATCGGTTGCAGGCCGACAATCTGCACGCGCTCGTTCTGCTCTTTCAAGTAGCGCGAGACGCCCATGATGGTACCGGTGGTGCCCATGGAGCTGACGAAATGGGTGATGGTGCCTTCGGTCTGGCGCCAGATTTCCGGGCCGGTGGTGATGTAGTGCGCTTCGGGGTTGTCCCCGTTGGCGAACTGATCCAGCACCTTGCCGCGGCCTTCGGCTTCCATTCGCTGGGCGAGGTCGCGGGCGCCTTCAATGCCCTCTTCCTGAGTGACCAGAATCAGCTCGGCGCCATACGCGGTCATGGCGGCTTTACGTTCGGCGCTGGAGTTGTCCGTCATGATCAGGATCATCTTGTAACCCTTGATCGCGGCGGCCATCGCCAGGGCGATCCCGGTGTTACCCGAGGTCGCTTCGATCAGCGTATCGCCGACCTGGATCTGCCCGCGCAATTCAGCGCGGGTGATCATCGACAGCGCCGGACGGTCCTTGACCGAACCCGCCGGGTTATTCCCTTCGAGCTTGAGCAAAAGGGTATTGCTGGTGGCGCCAGGCAGGCGCTGCAAACGGACCAGCGGAGTGTTGCCGACGCAATCGGCGATGGTTGGGTACTGCAAGGTCATGGCGTATTCGCAATCCAGACTGCGGGGGCGACTATCATACCGGCAAACCGATCCAGGCCATATCACGCAAAGTACGGTGCTTATGGTTTATGGGAATAAGGGTGAAGAGGTGTGCAGTCGCTAGTGTGCAAGCCTCGCCTTACAGACGGAAGCATTTGACATGTAGGAAAAACTGATTTTCTAAAAAATGTCGGCTTTTAAGGACGCTTTCGTCGGACGTTTCACTCAAGCTTTGGCGGTTTGCGTGAACTGGTGGGTAATGACTTTCATCGATAGTCTTTGTAGTGCGATCACGCCAAGTAGCGCGATGCTGCACATCGATAACCTTCTAAAGACTAAAAACGATGTCCGACGCTTTAGCTTTATTTCGATCTGAAGCTATCAGTGCGAAAAACGAACAACGCTTCGGTAGCGTACTGATACATCAACCTTGGGGATATGGTGTCGCAGCCATTTTGGCTGGAGCTTTAATACTGGTGGTTGTGATCTATTCTTACTTTGGAACGTATACCCGTAAAGCTACCGTGGGAGGTTTGCTCATGCCTGAGCAGGGCATGTTACGCCTGACATCTCCTACAACAGGGCTACTCACTGAAGTTTTTGCTCACGAAGGCCAGACTGTAGGCGGTGGTGAGGACCTGTTTGTAATCTCCGGCGAACGCGTCAGTGCTACCGGCGGTACACAACAGTTGATAGCGGAACAGCTCACTCAGCGTTTACTGGCGCTGGAACGTAATCGCACATCCGCAAATGATCGCATCGCAGGACAAATTCGCCTACTTGATAGCCGACTCGTGACGATTACCGGAGAGTTGGGTCAGTATCGAGAAGAGGTCCGCCTGATCGCTCGACGTGTAGATTTGTCCGAGATTCAGCATAAGAGACTAAAAGACCTAGTAGCGGCTGGCTTCATTTCTGTCGCCCAGTATCAACAGGAGGAAGGACAACTTCTCGCATTGCTTGGACAACAGCAAAGTATTCAGCGAGCTCGCGCTAGCCTCAATCGCGAACAAATGGAACTGCAGATGCAGCGCCAGGAGGCCGAATTAAGGCACCGCAACGAAATCGCCGAAATAGACAAAGGCATCTCACTGATTAGACAGGAACAGGCGGAAAACGACATCCGCAACAAGCAAGTCAGCTCTGCCCCATTTGCCGGAACTATAACCGGATTGAATGTTCAAGTTGGCCAACAGGTCACAGCGGGGGCACTTCTTGCCAGTTTCATTCCCCAAGGTGCTGATCTTATAGCTCACATGTATGTAGCCTCACGAAAAGTGGGCTTCATAGAAAAGGGTCAGACAGTACTCATCCGATATCCCGCATATCCCTATCAAAAATTCGGTATGGCACGAGGTCGAATTATCGATCTGGCGAAAAGCCCTTATGCAGTTCAGGAACTACCAACGCACATTGCAAGCGTTGTTCATGAAGCAACCGAGCCAACCGAACTCTTCTACCGCGTAACCGTCAAGCTCGATTCCCAGACGATTAATCTATACGGCAACTCACAACCACTGCAGGCCGGCATGTTGCTTGAGGCTGATATCGTGCAAGACAAACGCCGGCTCTATGAATGGGCACTGGAGCCGATTTATTCAATCACTGGAAAACGCTCGTATTGAATCTGACTTTAATCACGAACAGCAGGGAGCAACACCTAATTGACTAATAGGGAAAAAGAAATCTTGCATTTACTTCTACAAGGAAAGACCAATAAACAAATCGCTCGGGAGCTGGGGATAAGCGACTTCACGGTACGCGATTACGTATCTTCGATCTTTCATCAACATGGGGTTAAATCTAGATCTGAGCTATTTGTAGAAAAAATGAAAAACTCAAATATTTAAGCCATACCCTACACATGTAGGATTACATCACCAAACCGTTCAAAGCAATACTCTCACACCGACCTATCTCCTCAAAAAATATGATTTAAAGCTTAAATCGATAAAACCGTAATTCGACTTTTTACCCACTAAAAAACATAAAACACAACTAAAACCATAAAACAGGTATTCGCAAACAGAGCACAAAATCTCATGACCAAGCAAAACCTTGTTGATAACAATAAAGAGTGGAGCATGTATATATTTGGCATACGCTTTGTGGTGGGCACAGTCTCTGACGCCCTTACCCCCTCTATTGTCGTCGCCATTACATTTCTTCTCTACTATTGTTTTTTCAAACTGCTGCGCATGCGATGGGGGATACAGAGAAGCCTAGCAGTAACCATACTGACAGCATACATAGTTCCACTGATAGCATACTTAACAATAAAATATATTCTCCCGACCATTACAAGATAGACAAAATAGAACAATGGAGTTTAACCATGAAAGAACTCTCAATATATGACTTAGAATTTGTTGCAGGTGCCGTAGCCCCCCCCGGAGCCTTAATTGGTGGTGTTACAGCAGCAGCTGGATATATAGGAAACTCCATGGCAACCGGAGAAGGTAGTGCTGAAGGGCTTATCGGAGCTACCGTGACCGGCGCAGTCGGAGGATTTATCTTAGGACCAGCAGGTTTAGGCACTTGAGGCTGCGAAGTCGTCCGCACATTCGGCGCTTGCCTCCAATCACATCGGCTACAAGGTAGGTATGCGAGTTGGTATCGATGTGCTGGAGGCTCAAGGCAAATTGAGTGACATCGTTCAACAGTTGTCTCGCGCACGTTATGACACCTTGCTGGCTCAGCTACAGCTTAAGGCCACAGTAGGGGCTTTAAGTGAAGCCGATATTATTGAAGTTAACGCGTTATTGAGTGGTTAAATCTCGCGCTTCGAACACAGTTCCTGCACATATGCAGGGTAGAACTCGCGCTCTTCCGAGCGTTTACTCTGGCTGAAAAATGATCACGCTGGGCGACCAAGATAATTGTCGCACCAGTGGTGAGACTTTTCGTGATGGTGACCCGAAGGGCCTAATCGCGAGCCTGCTCGCGAAAGCAGTCTGACTGTCAACACTTCCATCAGCCACTAATCGAATATTCAGCCGCAACCCTACCTCAGTATTCTCAGCCCAAAGACTCCCGCCCTGGCGCTGCACCGCATTCCTGGCAATGCTCAACCCCAACCCGAACCCACCATCCCCCGGCCGCGAACCGTCGAGCCGAATGAACGGCGAGAAGATCCGCTCAAGATCCGCCTCTGCCACCCCGCCGCCCTCATCCTCCAGCCACACATGCCAGAAATCGCCATCGCGCTGTCCAGCAAGACGCACAACGCCACCCGGCGGTGAATGACGAATGGCGTTGCGCAGGATGTTTTCCAGCGCCTGAGCCAACGTATTGAGATGGCCGCGCACCCAGCAGGACGAATCCACCGTGCACTGCAACTGGCTCGTCGGCCAACCACTTTCATAGCAGGCATTTTCCGTGAGCATGTCCCACAACGCCTGAACCTGGATCGATTCGTCGGGCAGCGGCGCGCGTTCGGTGTCGAGCCAGGCCAGTTGCAAGGTGTCTTCCACCAGACGCTGCATACCATCGACTTCTCGGCCAATGCGCTCGCGCAATTGCCTCAACCCCTGCTCGCTTTCGCTGGCCACCCGCAGGCGACTCAGTGGCGTGCGCAATTCGTGGGACAAGTCGCGCAACAGTTGTTGCTGTAGGGCCACCGTGCCTTGCAGGCGCTCGGACATGTGATCGAAGGCCCGGCCCAGCTCACCCAGTTCATCCGGACGATCGGTGATGCGGCTCGACAACCGCACGTTCAACTGGTCCGCACGCCAGGCATTGGCCTGTTCGCGCAGACTGTTCAAAGGCACGACAAGCAACCGATACAGACCGACGCACAGCAGCAAGGTGAACAGCCCGGGAATCACCCCGTTGGTGATCACCCGCCAGAACACCCGGTAGTGCCCGGGCACAAAACGCCGGGGCAGTTCGATCACCAGGCTGCCAGCGGACGGATCCTTGGGGAAGGGCACTCTCAACCACGGCAATCCTTTGCTATGGCGACTCGTCGGCCAATCCAGACCGCGTAAAAAGGTCAGGCGCCGGGTTTCTTTTTCAGTCAGCGGGTAACTGCTCAATGACTGCAAATCGCCGCCAATTACACCGACCCATGTCGACTCGCGATGGCCGACGCTCTGCAACCAGGTATCGATGCCCGCACTTTGGCGCTGATTCCACGCCTGCTCGGCCTTGGCGGCGTAGCGCATCAGTGTGCCCCGTGCCTCGTGGGACAGGAACAGGTTTTTTTGTTCCATGTAGCGACCCCAGGACCAACTGAGCCAGATCATCAGCAGGCAAAACGCCACTAACAAACACGCCAGTTTCCAGAACAGCGAATGCCTGCCCGGCAGGTCAGCCCACTTCATCGACAGCACTCAGTACGTAACCCTTGCCCCACACCGTGCGCACTTCGCGCTCGACGTAACCGACGGCCTTGAGCTTGCGACGGATCTGGCTGATGTGCATGTCGAGGCTGCGGTCATGGGGCGCGTAACCGCGCTGCAGCACATGCTGATACAGGAAGGCTTTGCTCAGGACTTCATCGCCATTGCGGTTCAGCGTTTCCAGCAACCGGTATTCGCTGCGGGTCAAGCCGGCAGTGTGTTCACCATAAAAAACATCACAGGATTCATCGTCAAAGCCCAGGCTGCCCGCCGAAGGGGCAGTCGGTGCCGGCGCTGGCCGGCGATCGAGCGCGACCCGTCGCAGGATCGCTTCGATGCGCACCCGCAACTCGACCATGCTGAAGGGTTTGGGCAGGTAATCATCGGCGCCCAGCCGAAAACCACTGATGCGATCCGACTCGGCACCGAGCGCCGACATCAGCACCACCGGGGTGGAATGGCTCTGACGCAATTGCGTCAGTACATTCAGCCCGTCCAGGCCCGGCAGCAGAATATCCATCAGCACCACATCGAAGGTTTGCTGGCGGGCGATGGTCAAGCCTTCCAGACCGTTCTGGCACCACGTCACCTGAAAACCGCAACGTCCCAGGTGCTCATGAACATAAGCACCGAGTACGAGGTCGTCTTCTATAGACAGGATACGAGGAGGACCAACAGTGATGGGAGTCATAACTATCTGCAAATAATTCTCAGTTGACGATTATTCAAGATTGCCTCGCTGCGGGCAACACAAGGTTTGCCCCTGACGTAAAAGTGCTGTTCCCGCCGACGAATGACGACATCAATTTTACGAAGATTGCCCGCCTGCAAATCGCTACACTGCGCAGGTGGCGCGTGCCGGACGTACGTGCAGGTCATTAAATCGCTGGATGCAGGAGAGATGCGTGCTCAAGAAACTGGGAATTAAAGGCCGCGTATTGTTGCTGACCCTGTTGCCGACCAGCCTGATGGCTTTGGTCCTGGGCGGTTATTTCACCTGGATGCAGCAATCCGACCTGCAAACCCAGCTTATGCAGCGTGGCGAGATGATCGCCGAACAACTGGCGCCCCTGGTGGCCCCGGCCATGGGCCACAAGAACACCGAGCTTTTGGAACGCACCGCGACCCAATCGCTAGAACAACCGGACGTTCGCGCCGTTTCGTTTCTCGCGCCCGACCGCTCCCTGTTGGCCCATGCCGGCCCGACCATGCTCAATCAGGCACCGATCGGCAACAGTTCGCAGATGCTGCGCCGCAGCGGCAATGACGCGACGCGTTACTTGCTGCCGGTGTTCGGCAAGCACCGCAATCTGGCCGGTGATTTGATTCCCGAAGAAGCCGACCGGCTGCTGGGCTGGGTCGAACTCGAACTGTCCCACAACGGCATGCTGCTGCGCGGTTACCGCAGCCTGTTCGCCAGCTTATTGCTGATCGGCGCAGGCCTTGCCGGCGCAGCGCTGCTGGCGTTACGCATGGGCCGCGCCATCAATCGGCCGCTGAGCCAGATCAAGCAAGCGGTGGCGCAACTCAAGGACGGTCATCTGGAAACCCGCCTGCCGCCCCTCGGCAGCCAGGAGCTGGACACACTCGCATCGGGCATCAACCGTATGGCCGGCACCTTGCAGAACGCGCAGGAGGAATTGCAACACAGCATCGACCAGGCCACCGAAGACGTGCGCCAGAACCTGGAAACCATCGAGATCCAGAACATCGAACTGGACCTGGCGCGCAAGGAAGCCCTTGAAGCCAGCCGGATCAAATCCGAGTTCCTGGCCAACATGAGCCATGAAATCCGCACGCCGCTCAACGGCATTCTCGGCTTCACGCATCTGCTGCAAAAAAGCGAGCTGACCCCGCGCCAGCTCGACTATCTGGGCACCATCGAAAAGTCCGCCGACAGCCTGCTGGGGATCATCAACGAGATTCTCGACTTCTCGAAAATCGAGGCCGGCAAACTGGTACTCGACAATATTCCGTTCAACTTGCGCGACCTGCTCCAGGACACGCTGACCATCCTCGCCCCGGCCGCCCACGCCAAACAGCTGGAGTTGGTGAGCCTGGTTTATCGCGATACGCCGCTGTCGCTGGTGGGTGACCCGCTGCGGCTCAAGCAGATTCTCACCAACCTGGTCAGCAATGCGATCAAGTTCACCCGCGAAGGCACCATTGTCGCCCGGGCCATGCTTGAGGAAGAGCACGAAGACAGCGTGCAACTGCGCATCAGCATTCAGGACACCGGCATCGGGCTGTCGAACCAGGACGTGCGCGCCTTGTTCCAGGCCTTCAGCCAGGCCGACAATTCGCTGTCGCGGCAACCCGGCGGCACCGGCCTCGGGTTGGTGATTTCCAAACGTCTGATCGAACAGATGGGTGGCGAAATTGGCGTCGACAGCACCCCCGGTGAAGGTTCCGAATTCTGGATCAGTCTGAGCCTGCCCAAAGCCCGCGACGATGCCGAAGACCTGCCTGGTCCGCCGTTGCTCGGGCGCCGCGTGGCGGTGCTGGAAAACCACGAACTGGCCCGCCAGGCATTGCAGCATCAACTGGAAGACTGCGGCCTCGAAGTCACCCCGTTCAATACGCTGGAAAGCCTGACCAATGGCGTGACCGGCGCGCATCAGACCGATCAGGCGATCGACCTGGCGGTGCTCGGCATCACCAGTAACGACATGCCGCCGGAACGCCTCAACCAGCACATCTGGGACCTCGAACACCTGGGCTGCAAGGTGCTGGTGTTATGCCCAACCACCGAACAGACGCTGTTCCACCTCTCGGTGCCTAATCCACACAGCCAGCTCCAGGCCAAACCGGCCTGCACCCGCAAGCTGCGGCGGGCCTTGTCCGACCTGGTCAACCCGCGCCAGCACCGCAGCGAACCTAGTGAACCGGTGTCCAGCCGTGCGCCAAAAGTGCTTTGTGTCGACGACAACCCTGCCAACTTGCTGCTGGTGCAAACCCTGCTCGAAGACATGGGCGCCAAAGTCCTCGCAGTGGAAAGCGGTTACGCGGCGGTCAAGGCCGTGCAGACCGAAACCTTCGACCTGGTGCTGATGGACGTTCAGATGCCCGGCATGGATGGCCGGCAAAGCACTGAAGCAATTCGCCAGTGGGAAAGTGAACGGCATTGCACGCCGCTGCCGGTCGTTGCCCTCACCGCTCACGCGATGGCCAACGAAAAACGTGCCCTGCTGCAAAGCGGCATGGACGACTACCTGACCAAACCGATCAGCGAACGGCAATTGGCCCAAGTGGTGCTGAAGTGGACCGGCCTGGCGCTGCGCAATCATGGGCCGGAGCGCTCCAGCGACAGCCACGGTGGCGGTCATGAGTTGCAGGTGCTCGATCACGAAGAAGGTTTGCGCCTGGCGGCCGGCAAGGCTGATCTGGCGGCGGACATGTTGGCAATGCTGCTGGCGTCGCTGGAAGCCGATCGCGAGGCGATTCGCTTCGCCCGGGAACACAACGACCAGAATGCCCTGATCGAGCGCGTCCATCGCCTGCACGGTGCTACGCGCTATTGCGGTGTCCCGCAACTGCGCGCCGCCTGCCAGCGCAGCGAAACCCTGCTCAAACAACAGGACCCCAAAACCCCCAGCGCACTGGAAGACCTCGACCGGGCCATCAACCGCCTGGCCGCCCATGCCCGTATAAATGCTTGATGTACGTTCCAGGAGGACCGCATGCGCACGATTCTTTTCAGCAGCCAGACCTACGACCGCGACAGTTTTCTCAGTGCCGAGCTACCGGCCGGCATTGAACTGCACTTTCAATCGGCGCGACTGAGCCTTGATACCGTGGCGCTGGCCGAGCAACACGAAGTGGTCTGTGCCTTCATTAATGATGACCTCAGCGCGCCGGTGCTCGAACGCCTGGCCGCGGGCGGCACACGCCTGATCGCCCTGCGCTCGGCCGGTTACAACCATGTAGATCTGGCAGTGGCAAAGCGTCTGGGGCTGGCGATTGCGCGCGTCCCGTCCTACTCACCCCACGCGGTGGCCGAACATGCGGTGGCGCTGATCCTGGCGCTCAACCGACGCCTGCACCGCGCCTACAACCGCACGCGCGAAGGGGATTTCAGCCTGCACGGGCTGACCGGCTTCGACCTGGTGGGCAAGACCGTCGGCGTCGTCGGCACCGGGCAGATCGGCGCGACCTTCGCGAAAATCATGAACGGCTTTGGCTGCCAATTGCTGGCGTACGACCCCTTCCCCAACCCGCAAGTCGAAGCGCTCGGCGCTCGCTACCTGAGCCTGCCGAAACTGCTGGCCGAGTCGCAGATCATCAGCCTGCACTGCCCGCTCAATGAACAAAGCAAACACTTGATCAATCGCGAGTCACTGGCGCACATGCAAGCGGGTGCGATGCTGATCAACACCGGGCGCGGTGGTCTGGTGGACACCCCGGCGTTGATCGACGCGTTAAAGGACGGTCAACTGGGTTATCTGGGGCTGGACGTGTACGAAGAAGAGGCGCAGTTGTTCTTCGAGGACCGTTCCGACCTGCCGCTGCAGGACGATGTGCTGGCGCGGCTGCTGACCTTTCCGAACGTGATCGTCACCGCTCACCAGGCCTTCCTGACCCGCGAGGCCCTGGGCGCGATTGCCGCGACCACCCTGCAGAACATCGCCGCCTGGGCGGTAGGCGCGCCAACGAATCTAGTGAAGGGTGACTGAACCAGATCGAAGGTCATGCGCCCGCGTCATGCTGCGCTGATGTCCGTGCTAGCATGCCGCGCATATTTGGAGGACCCATGGTCGAACACGATTTCCGCTATAGCCTGATGAACCCGCAACACACCCTCACCGAATGCCGCGCCCTTGTGCCGGGGCGTTATCAAGTCACCGGCAACGGCGGCTCGATTCGTAACAACGACGTGCTGGTAGTGACCCTCAAAGGCGCCAAGGACTTGTCCATGCGCCTGACCGTCGAAACGGTTCGCCACTTGATCAACCCGCCCGGCCAATGGGTCGCAGTGGCCAGTGGTCCGGTGTTCGGTGAACTGGCGATCCACACCTGGAAAGTCAACTGCGACAGCTGCGCCAAAGAGCTGAGTTTCGAGTTCGCGGTCGATGCCAAGCAGGGCAACAAAGCCGAAAAGCCTGCTGCCACCGCGCGGATCACCGAACTGGGCTGGACCACGGTTGGCGAGAAGCACCTGTGCCCGAAATGCCAGGAGCCCGCGTGATGAAACGCCTCGCTCTGACGGCGATGGTTGGCGCCAGCCTGCTGGGCTGCGCTGCCGGGCCGGTGCAATTGCAACAGAACCGCAGCTACATTCTGGAGTGGATTGGCGAACGCCCGTTGATGGATTACAGCCACCTGACCATCACCCTCGATGAAGACGGTCGGGCCTACGGCAACGGCGGCTGCAACCATTGGTTCGCGCCGTACACTCTGGAAGGCGACCAGTTGAGCTTCGGCAAGGTTGGCAGCACCCGCAAACTGTGTGCGCCGGCGTTGATGGAGCAAGAAAAGCGTTTCCTCCAGGCGCTGGAAAACGTTCAGCGCTGGGACGTCTCGCCGATCGACCAGATGCGCTTCTGGCCAGCAGAAGGGAAGCCGTTGCGTTGGTGGCTTGAAGAGGGTTGATCCCTCTAGTTGATCGTTCCCTCACGCCTGTGAGGGAACGATCACCGCACTCAGTTCTTCGCCTGCAATGCCTCAAGCTTCGCCATTACCCCCGCTGCCGTCTGCTCCCCCATCAGTTGCTCCCTTACCTTGCCCTTGTTATCGATGATGTAAGTCACCGGTAACGCCTCACTGCGTGGCAACTCAAAAAGATCGGCCGGATCAGACGCCAGCACGGTGAACTTGATGCCCAGTTTTTCACTGGCGCTTTTCAGCTCTTCACCCTGCACATTGTCGAAGTTGACCCCAAACACACCAATCTTCTTGTCCTTGAGCTGATCGGCCAGGCTGTTCAATTCCGGGATCTCGGTCCGGCAAGGCCCGCACCACTCAGCCCAGTAATTGAGCACCAGCCATTGCTTGTCCAGACGTTCGGCGGCGACTTTCTGACCGCTCTGGTCGATGCCATAGTCGTTACCACACCCCCCCAGCAATAACGTACCGATGATCGCCAATGCCGCTGCCAGTCGCCTAGTCATGTCGTATTCCTTGTTCAAAATTAAATGCGCCTGCGACCCATCGCCTCCCAAGGTTCTGGATTACGCGCTGCACAGTTAGAATAGCCGTCACCTTACGCAAGATGCGAACCGCACATGACCGATCTGACGCTTTATCACAACCCGCGCTGCTCGAAATCCCGCGGTGCGCTCGAACTGCTCGAAGCCCGTGGCCTGACCCCGACGGTGGTCCGCTACCTGGACACCCCGCTGGACGCCGCGCAGATCCAGCGCCTGCTGTCCAAGCTGGGCATCAGTGCCCGGCAACTGCTGCGCACCGGTGAGGACGAGTACAAAACCCTCAACCTGGCCGACAGCAGCCTGAGCGAGGCGCAATTGATCGCCGCCATCGCCGCCAACCCGAAACTCATGGAGCGACCGATTCTGGAAGTCGGCGACAACGCCATCATCGGCCGGCCGCCGGAGAATGTACTGGAGCTGCTGCCGTGAGTGCACCGTACATCCTGGTTCTGTATTACAGCCGCAGCGGCTCGACCAATGAAATGGCCCGGCAGATCGCCCGTGGTGTCGAGCAGGCCGGTCTTGAAGCCCGGTTGCGCACGGTCCCGGCGATATCCAGCGAATGCGAAGCCGTGTCGTCGGACATCCCGGACGAAGGCGCGCTGTACGCCAGCCTCGACGATTTGAAGAACTGCGCGGGACTGGCCATGGGCAGCCCGACCCGGTTCGGCAACATGGCGGCGCCGCTCAAGTACTTCCTCGACGGCACCAGCAATCTGTGGCTGACCGGCGCTCTGGTGGGCAAGCCGGCTGGCGTGTTCACCTCCACCGCGAGCCTGCACGGCGGCCAGGAAACCACGCTGCTGTCGATGATGTTGCCGTTGCTGCACCACGGCATGCTAATCACCGGCCTGCCTTACAGCGAATCGGCCTTGCTGGAAACCCGTGGCGGCGGCACGCCTTACGGCGCCAGCCATCACGCCGGGGCCGATGGCAAAAGCGGCTTGAATGAACATGAAGTCGCGCTGTGTCGGGCCTTGGGCCTGCGCTTGGCGAAGACTGCACAGAAACTGGGGAACTGACGTGGCCAAAAAGCCGAAGATTTTGCCCTCCCTCGAATGGCTCGAACCGCGGGTTCGGGCGATGCGTGTCATCAGCCTGCTGTGCTACTTCGGTTTGGTGGGTTTGCTGTGCGTCTACTACCTGGTGATTGCCGACCTGCACGGCGCCCGGCCGTGGGTGATTCTGCTGATCGAACTGGTACCGCTGCTGTTGCTGGCGCCGGGCATGATTTCCGGCAGTGCGCGCGGGCATTCATGGATGTGTTTTGTGGTGAATCTGTATTTCATCAAGGGCGCATTGGCGGCGTATGACCCGAACCGGCAGCTGTTTGGTTTACTGGAAATGGGCGCGAGCCTGGCGGTGTTCTGCTCGGCGCTGCTGTATGTGCGGTGGCGGTTTCAATTGAACCGCAAGTTAGCTGGCGAGGGCGAGATTCACGTCGCCTGACCTCCTATCGTGATCGTTCCCATGCTCTGCATGGGAACGATCATCTTCGTCAGTGATTGACGGTATACGCCAGCATCATTGAAATCTGGCTCATCGGCCGCCCAGCACTTTCTTCATGCCACTGGTTGAACACGCCCTGCACCGTGGCCAGGTCCCGCAGACTGGTCGGCACCTTGTCGACGATCTTCTGCGCATTCAACGCCGCGACCACGTCGTAGCTCGGCACAAACGTATCCTTGCCCACCATCCGCAAGAACCGCGGCGCCGACAACCCACCCAATTGATGACCGCGTTTTTTCAGGCAGGTCCACAACCCAACGATATCCGTGACCGGCCAATCGGCGATCATCGCGCCGAAGCTGCCCTTCTCATGCGCCACATCCAGAATGAACTGCGCGTTGCGCGGCACGCTCTTGAGTTTGCCCAAGTGACGAATGATCCGCGCGTCCTGCATCAAACGCTCAAGGTGTTCGGCACTCATCAGCACCACTTTCTCAGGGTCGAACTTGAAGAACACTTCTTCGAACGTCGGCCATTTGGCATCCACCAGGCTGTGCTTGAGCCCGGCACGGAAGACACGCAGCGCCATGGTCGAGAGATAGCGGTCGTCGCTGATCTTGCGCAATTGCGCCGGGGTTTTCGGAACCGGCAGATGGGCTTCCAGTTCAGCCGCTGAACCGAAGCGGTTCAGACAGTATTCGTGCAGCCACTTGTAATCGCGCATGCCCTCTCCCAAGGAATGAAATGAAAACGGCGCCCGCAAGCGCCGTGTGTCAGAGCGGTTTTAAGCCTCAAAGGTTCACTACGTTGACGAAGCGTGATGCAGCGGTTTCGTCGATCCGCAGGTTGGTGAAATCGAACAGGTTGCGGTCCGCCAACTGCGACGGAATCACGTTCTGCAAGCTGCGGAAAATGCTTTCGGTCCGGCCTGGCGTCTTGCGTTCCCACTCCTGAAGCATGTCCTTGACCACCTGGCGTTGCAGGTTTTCCTGAGAACCGCAGAGGTTGCACGGGATGATCGGGAATTGCTTGAAGTCCGAGTAGGCCTGGATGTCTTTTTCGTTGCAGTAGGCCAACGGGCGGATCACTACGTTGCGGCCATCGTCGGCGCGCAGCTTCGGCGGCATGGCTTTGAGCGAGCAGTTGAAGAACATGTTCAGGAAAAAGGTCTCGACGATGTCGTCGCGGTGATGACCGAGGGCCATCTTGGTCGCGCCGATTTCGTCGGCGAAGGTGTAGAGCGTGCCGCGACGCAGGCGCGAGCACAGCGAACAGGTGGTCTTGCCTTCCGGGATCAGCTCCTTGACCACCGAATAGGTGTCTTTCTCGACGATGTGGTACTCGACACCCAACTTTTTGAGGTAGGCCGGTAGCACGTGTTCAGGGAAACCCGGCTGTTTCTGGTCCATGTTCACGGCCACGATCTTGAACTTGATCGGGGCGACCTTCTGCAAGTGCATCAGCACGTCGAGCAGGGTGTAGCTGTCCTTGCCACCGGACAGGCAGACCATGACCTTGTCGCCGTCTTCAATCATGTTGAAATCGGCAACAGCCTCACCGGCCTGGCGACGCAGGCGCTTTTGCAGTTTGTTCTGGTTGACCGTAAGAGTGCCCATGAGGCGAAACCCGTGAGGTGTGACGAAAGGCCGGCATTTTACGCAAAAACGCGTCAAGGGCGAAGTCCCTCTACGCGACAGACCCTGCGGCGATTAACAGGAGGGTTTACAGCGCAATTTGCTCTAAAGCCCTGCAACCTGCACCGTTAAGACCTTTCTATACTGCGACATAAGGTCACACACATATCCAGACCTTTCCTTACTCGGCCACTTTGGCCCGCAGGCGCTCCACTGGGGGGCGACGGTAAAAACAAGAGGAGTGACTGGCATGATCCATCACGTAGTGGGGCTCTTCACCCACCCTGACCAAGAATGGAAAGAGATTCGTGGCGACCAGGAGGAAAGCATCAGTCACATGTATCTCACCCACACGCTGATTCTGGCGGCGATTCCGGCCGTGTCAGCGTTTATCGGCACCACTCAGGTCGGCTGGGTCATCGGCAGTCGCGCACCGGTGATGCTGACCATGGAAAGTGCGGTATGGATGACGATCATGTCGTACCTGGCGATGCTCGGCGGTGTGGCGGTAATGGGCGCGTTCATCCACTGGATGGCTCGCACCTATGACGCCAACCCGAGCCTGGCACGCTGCGTTGCATTTGCGACCTACACCGCGACACCGCTGTTTATCGGCGGTCTGGCGGCGCTGTACCCACACATGTGGCTTGGGATGATCGTCGGCACCGCGGCCATCTGTTACACGGTGTACCTGCTGTATGTGGGGCTACCCACTTTCATGAACATTCCATCAGACGAGGGATTCCTGTTTTCGAGTTCGGTGCTTGCTGTAGGCCTCGTGGTGCTGGTAGCCATCATGGCGTTCACTGTCATTGTCTGGGGACTCGGCGTGGGGCCGGTCTACACCAATTAGCAACACATCACCCAAAAACAAGATCTGCCAACACAGGCCGCCGCAAGGCGGCCTTCTAATGCTCAAGGACAGAAACCGGTGACGACCATTCGGCGCCTAGGAGATTCGCAACTCCCGAGCGTTGCGGCATACTCGACGTCTCTGGAGATCCATCAAGCATGCCCGAGCAACTCAATACACGCGTCGAAGACTGTTACCAGCTAGCCGAATCCTTTTTCAAACGCCCTTTCAAACGCCCCGTGGTGAGCCTCAAGCTGCGCGGGCAAAAAGCCGGTGTCGCGCATTTGCATGAGAACCTGCTGCGCTTCAATCCGCAGCTGTACCGGGAAAACTCCGAAGATTTTCTCAAACAAACCGTGGCCCATGAGGTTGCGCACCTGATCGCTCATCAACTGTTCGGCGACCGCATCCAGCCCCATGGCGAAGAGTGGCAACTGATCATGCGCGGCGTGTATGAACTGCCGCCCAATCGCTGCCACACCTACGACGTCAAACGCCGCAGCGTGACACGCTACATCTACAAATGCCCGTGTGTGGACAGCGACTTTCCGTTTTCGGCCCAGCGCCATGGTTTGGTGCGGCAAGGGCGGCGGTATTTGTGTCGGCGATGCCGGAGTACGTTGGTGTTCAGTGGGGAAATGCGCGTCGAGTGACCGTCTGATCGTTCCAGCGCTCTGTGTGGGCACGATCTAAGTAACGACCCTGCCACGGCGCAACGCTTCAATCCGCTCAGCGCTGTATCCCAACGCCCCCAACACCTGATCGGTATGCTGGCCCAACGTCGCGCCGATATGCCGTGGCTCGGGCAACCCTTGCGAAAACTTCAACGGACACGCCATCTGCGCCTGAGTCGTCCCGTCACCACGCGGCACATCGGCCACCATCGCCCGAGCCTTCAACTGCGGATGCCGCACCGCTTCGCCCAAACTCAACACCGGCTCGACACACGCATCCAACCTGGAAAACAGTGCACACAACTCGGCGAAATCGCGCGTCTCGAACTCAATCCTCAGCGCGTTCTTCAGCGCCTTTTGCAAGGCGGGTTCAGGCGATAACCCCAAGGTTTCCAGTGCTTCCAGTCCCAACGCTGCACACAGCTGCTTCATGAACGCCGGCTCCAGACTGCCCACCGAAAACCAGCGCCCGTCACGGGAACGGTAATAGTCATAGAAACTGCCACCGTTGAGCATCTGATCTTCCCTTCCCGGCTCCTTGCCACAGGCCAGATACCCGGCGCCGGCCATTGCGTTCAGGCTGAACACACAGTCAGTCATGCTCACATCCAAGTGTTGCCCCAACCCGGTTTGCTGCCGGGCGATAACCGCCGCCAGCAGCCCGATCACCCCGTGCAACGAGCCACCGGCGATATCCGCCACTTGCATGCCCAACGGCAGCGGTCCGCTGTCGGCGCGACCGGTGTGGCTCGCCAGCCCCGCCAGCGCCAGGTAGTTGATGTCGTGGCCGGCGCGGTCCTTGTAGGGGCCGGTCTGGCCATAACCGGTGATCGACACGTAGATCAGTTTTGGCTTGATCGCCTTCAAGGCTTCATAACCCAGGCCCAATCGGTCCATCACGCCGGGGCGGAACTGCTCCAGCACGATGTCGTACTCGACAAGTAACTGCTTGATCACCTCCAGCGCCTCAGGCTGCTTGAGGTCCAGCGCCAGGCTGCGCTTATTGCGATTGAGGTAGGCATGGCTGGCGGAGACGCCCTGATCGTGAGGCGGCAATACCCGCAGCAGGTCCATGCGCGTTGGCGATTCGATGCGCAGCACCTCGGCGCCCATGTCAGCCAGCAACAGCGAAGCGAACGGCCCCGGCAGCAGTGTCGAGAAATCCAGAACCTTGAGTGATGCCAGTGGACCGAGCATGGCCGTTCTCCGTAAACGATGTTTCCAGACTAGGCAGCCGACGGCATTGCAGCAATCACCTTATGCGTCAGATGCGCTGACCGTTGCGCTCAAATCGCAGGCATGAAAAAACCCGCCGAAGCGGGTTTTTTCAGTGCAGCCGTCTTATTTGACGTTGATTGGGGTCGGGCCTTCGGCCACGCCCAGGTCATCTTCAGGACGGGTGTCGGCGATGCCGCGACCGCCAGAAGCCAGCTCGGCGTGCATCACGTCAACATCCAACTCCTTGACCCACTTGGCCACCACCAGAGTGGCAACAGCGTTACCGACCAGGTTGGTCAGGGCACGGGCTTCGGACATGAAGCGGTCGATACCGAGGATCAACGCCAGGCCGGCAACCGGCAAGTGGCCAACGGCGGACAAGGTGGCCGCCAACACGATGAAGCCACTACCGGTCACGCCCGCAGCGCCTTTGGAGGACAGCAGCAACACCACCAGCAGGGTGATCTGGTGAGTGATGTCCATTTGGGTGTCGGTTGCCTGAGCAATAAACACCGCTGCCATGGTCAGGTAGATGGCCGTGCCGTCGAGGTTGAACGAGTAACCGGTCGGGATCACCAGACCCACAACGGATTTCTGCGCACCCAGACGTTCCATCTTGATCAGCATGCGTGGCAGCACCGATTCCGAAGAAGACGTACCCAGCACGATCAGCAACTCTTCGCGGATGTAGCGGATCACTTTCAGCACGCTGAAGCCGTGAGCGCGAGCGATACTGCCCAGCACGACCAGAACGAACAGCACGCAAGTGATGTAGAAGCACGCCATCAACTGACCCAGTTGCACCAGCGAACCCACACCATAGGCACCGATGGTGAACGCCATGGCACCGAAGGCACCGATTGGCGCGAGCTTCATGATCATGTTGATGATGTTGAACATCACGTGGGCGAAGCGATCGATGAAGTCCAGGATCGGCTTGCCGTAGGCTCCCAGACGATGCAGGGCGAAACCGAAGATCACCGAGAACATCAGCACTTGCAGGATATCGCCCGTGGCGAACGCGCCGACGATGGTGGACGGGATCACGTTCAACAGGAAGCCAACGACGCTTTGATCAGCACCGGCCGCTACATAAGCAGCGACTTTGGAGGCATCCAGCGTAGTAACGTCGATGTGCATGCCAGCACCCGGCTGCACGATGTTGACCACCACCAGACCGACCAGCAAGGCGATGGTCGAAACGACTTCGAAGTAGAGCAGCGCGTAACCGCCGGTCTTGCCAACCGACTTCATGTTCTGCATGCCCGCGATACCGCTGACGACGGTGCAAAAGATGATGGGGGCGATGATCATTTTGATCAGTTTGATGAACCCGTCACCCAGCGGCTTGAGGGCCACACCAGTCTGCGGGTAGAAGTGACCGAGCAGGATGCCGATGGCAATAGCAACGATCACCTGGAAATACAGGGATTTGTACAGTGGCTGACGAGTCGTCATTGTAAAGTTCCTCAAAAGTGCCCGGTGACAACATCCATCTGTTGCCAAAGACACTTCAATTGCGAACCCTCCTGCACTGGAGGGATTTGTTTTATCGAGCTGCGCAACGGCAGGCATCTGCGGGTTGTATCGCAAGCCCCGTGCCACCTTCGTCAAATCGCCAGCCAGCCTGTTGACCTCAAGGGTTGCGGGTTTTTCTTGGTCACCAAACGGTTACGGCAAAGTGGCGGATTTCCGCCCATCGACCAGACCTCGTCCTACAATTTGGCGGATATCCGCCTTGTTGATCATCAGGCACCACGGCTACCATCCGTCGCTCAATGGACGGACTTGCCTTCTATGCGCGAACGCACCATCGCCAGTCATTTCGCCCGTGCCGCCCTCGGGGGCGCACGCCGGCTGGGTTATGACTATTCACATTTGCTGCAACAACTCGGCATCAGCCCCGAGTTGCTTGAAGAGCCACGAGCGAGAATCGCGCCTGAACAGTTCACCCGATTGATCCAGGGACTGTGGTTGGCACTGGACGACGAATACCTGGGCTTCGGGCCGGTTCCGAGCAAAACCGGCAGCTTCGCGATGATGTGCCATGCAGTGATCCACTGCCGTAATCTGGAGAAAGCCCTCCAACGCGGCCTATTGTTTTACAGCTTATTCCCCGACAGCCCGCGTCTGACCCTGACCCGCGAAGACGACATGATTCGCCTGAGCCTCGACGATTCGCAGTTCCGCGACCCGGACCACTTTCTCACCGAGAGCCAGTTGATGGTGTGGCACCGATTCGGTAGTTGGCTGATCGGCCAGCGCATTCGGCTGGATCAGGTGACGTTCAGCTACCCGACACCCGAACACGGCGCCGAATACGATTTGCTGTTCCCCTGCCCCATGATCTTTTCCAGCGCGCAGAGCAGCCTGCTGTTTCACAGTCGCTACCTGAACATGCCGCTGTTGCAGGACGAACGGACGCTCAAACATTTCCTCGAACACTCCCCCGCCGACCTGTTGTCGCGCCCGGATGACGGTGACAGTTTGAGCAGCCAGCTGCGAAGATTGCTCAGCCGCGACAGTTCACGCTGGCCGGACCTGGAAGCAGTGGCCGCGCATCTGCACATCAGTCCGCAAACCTTGCGTCGGCATTTGCGGGAGGAAGGGTCGAGTTTTCAGGCGTTGAAGGATCAGCTGCGCCGGGACATCGCGATTTATCACCTGGGGCGGGCGGATTTGTCGTTGCAGCAGATTGCCGAGCAACTGGGGTTTTCCGAGCCTTCGGCGTTTCACCGGGCGTTCAAGAAGTGGACCGGGTTGACGCCGGGGGCCTACCGCGCCAAGGATAATTAAGGTCAAGAGATCGCACCGATCTCAAACCACCGGAAAATGAATCCGAAACGCCGCCCCACCCATCGACGAATCCCCCAGCATCAGCTTCGCGTTGTAGCTCTCGATAATGTCCTTGACCACCGCCAGCCCAATCCCCTGCCCCGGATGCTGGCGATCCAGCCGTTCCCCCCGCTGCAGAATCCGCGCTCGCTGATCCGGTGGCACGCCCGGCCCGTCATCCTCAACACACAATTCAACCCCGCCAAGGCTTTCGCTCACGCTGATGCGTACTTCGCCGAGGCACAGCCGATAGGCGTTTTCCAGCAGGTTGCCCATCATTTCCAGCAAGGCGCCCTGCTCGATCGGCACATAACACTGCTCTGGCAGATCGAACGCGACCCGCACGCGCTTGTCGCGGTAGACCTTGTCCAGTGTGTCGCACAAGCTTTGCAGCACCGGACGCAGGCGTACCTGATGGCGCACCAGACCGCTTTTGCGCAGGCTGGCGCGTTGCAGTTGATATCCGATCTGCTGGCTCATGCGCTCGATCTGGGTTTGCAGCACCCAGGCCTGATCACGATCGGCCGGGCGCTGGGCCATGTCTTCGCTGACGCCTTGCAACACGGTCAGCGGGGTTTTCAGGCTGTGAGCCAGGTCGTCGAGGGAATCGCGATAGCGGCTGCGTTGTTCGCGCTCGCTGTGCAGCAAGCGATTGAGGGAGCCGGTCAGGCGCAACAGTTCGCGCGGGTGTTGTTCGCTGAGGCTTTCGCGGGTGCCGCTTTCGATCTCGTCCAGCTCCTGACTGAGCCGGCGCAACGCTTGCAAGCCCCAGGTCAGGCCGATCCACAGTAGCGCGAGTAACACCAGCAAGGCTGCACCGAATCCCAGGTAAAGGTTTTCCCGCAGACCTTCGAGGGTGGCTTCGTACTCACGCACCGGTTGCAGCGCGACGATGCTGAACGCCGCGCTCTTGCCGCCGAGCAGTTTGACCTCGACGTCATAGACGAAGAATTCCTGGCCGTTGGCTTCGCTGATTCTCGCGAACTCGTTACCGCGTCCGTCGTAACGCGGTGTGTAGTTGATGTGCTCTTCCTGGGTGCCCTTCGAGCGCCAGACCAGGTGCCCTTCGCGGTCATAGATGTAGCCAAGCAAACGGCCGTCAGTCAGGTTGAAACGCTCATCGGGCAACTGCGCCGGCATCTGCAAGCGGTTGTTCTCCACCCGGGCGGCGGAGATCAGCGTGGTGACGTCTGACGCCAGGCGCTGTTCAATCGAGTCCTGCAACGCCATGCTGAACGCGCCCTGCATCGCTGGCAGCAACGCCAGCATGAACAACACCGCCAGGATCGTGGCGGCGAGCATCAAACGGACACGAAGGGAACGAATCAAGTGCAGCGCTCATTGAACAGGTAGCCGAGACCACGCACGGTATCGATCGGTTTGAAGCCGGCCGGACCTTCAAGTTTGCGCCGCAGACGGCCGACCAACACTTCGATCACGTTCGGATCGCGCTCGTCGTCGTCCGGGTAGAGCTGTTCCATCAAGCGGTCCTTGGCCACCACTTGCTGGTGATGACGCATCAGGTACTCAAGAATCCGGTACTCGTATGCCGTCAGCCCCAGCGGTTGTTCATCGAGGGACGCCTGTTTGCGGTTCAGGTCCAGCAGCAACGGCCCGGCGACGATGGTCGACTGGGTGAAACCGCTGGAGCGGCGCAGTAACGCGTTCAGCCGGGCATCGAGTTCTTCGAACTGAAACGGCTTGACCACATAATCGTCGGCGCCGGCGGCGAGGCCTTCGACCTTGTCCTGCCAGTTGCCACGAGCGGTGAGGATCAGGATCGGAAAGGTCTTGCCGCGCGAACGCAGTTGGCGGATCAGGTCGAGCCCGCCCATGCCCGGCAGGCCGAGGTCGATCACCGCCAGGTCATGGTTGAACTGCTCGGTCTGGTACAGCGCCTCTTCGGCATTGGCCACGGACTCGACCACGTGGCCGCTGTCCGTCAGGCGGGTTTGCAGGTGATGGCGCAACAGCGCTTCATCTTCAACGACCAGCAGTTTCATAACGCTCTCCCAGGCAAATCATCATCTCCAGAGGCTCGACTCACCCAATGGCACGCGTACCTCAATGGCTAACAGGGCGACGCCGGATCAGTCCTTGGGATTGATCCGGCGCAGGCCTTTCGCGCAACGCTTCTTAGAAAGCGTAGTTCGCCGACAGGTAAGTCTGGGCGCTACTGGTCAGGTTCAGCGAACCCTGTTTGCCGCCACCGCGCTCGCTCATCTCGGTGCTGGCGTTGCTGCGCAGGTAACGGTAACCCAGTTCTACCGAGGTGTTTTGCGAGACCTGTTGCAGGACACCCAATTGGCCGCCGATGGCGTAACCGATGTCGCTGTCGCGGCTGAAACCTGGCGAATCCTGAGTCATTTTGGTCAAACCGGCCGTGGCGCCGCCGAACAGTTTGGTGCTGCCGCCCACCGGGTAGAACAGATCGTAACTGCCCAGAAGGTTTTCCTGACGCAGTTTAATGCCATTGTGCGAGCCCGACACGTTGTCGTAAGTGGCGTAGTAGCGGCGCTGGCTGTTTTGCTGGCCCAGACGCACACCCCAGGTGTTGTTCTTGCCGATCACGCCGTCGGCGTTCGGGCTGTTGAGGTTGTCGTTCAGGGCGTGGGATTTTTTGACCTTGTCGCTGGTCTGCCCAAAAGTAAGGCTGGCGAAATTGTCGTCGGAAGCGAAAGCCGCGGTACTTGCGCTCAGGACAGTGAAAGCCAGAAGCAGTTTTTTGAAGCCAGTCATAGGAGAGTTCCTTATGTGCTATTTGCTATTTGGGTACGGGGCAAGGTTACTCACCCGGCCCTGAACTCCCCCTGAACGCACTCTGAACCTGAGCTGAACCAGATCGACCCAGCTGTTTTTGACAACTTTTCCGTCAGGAGATCCGACCATGCGCTTGTTTCTCGCTTTCGTCTTGCTGGCCTTGAGCGGGCTGACTATAAATTTGTCAGCCTATGGCCGCGACGCCAATCCAAAGCTTTGTGCTACCCAGCCTGAGAGCAACCCGGCAAAATGCCCCGCATGAATCGCGCCCCCGCCCTACCCGTCTGCTGTACTCCACTTGATGCCCATTGGTCGCTGCCGTTTGCGCTGCCCGATACGGTGCTGTTGAGCACTCACTTCGATCCCTCGCAACTGGCCAGTGATGATTTCCAGCGCAGCGCCATCGAGCTGCCGCCCACCATCCAGCGTTCGGTCGCCAAGCGTCAGGCGGAGTTCCTCGCCGGGCGGGTTTGCGCTCGAGCGGCGTTGCAACAGTTGGAAGGGCTGAGCTTTATCCCGGCCATCGGCGAGGACCGGGCGCCGGTGTGGCCGACGCATATTTCAGGCTCGATCACTCACAGCACCGGCCGGGCCTCGGCGATTGTCGCGAAGAAAACCCACTGGCGCGGCCTGGGAATGGACCTGGAAAACCTGCTCAACCCTGAACGGGCCGAGCGACTGGCCGGGGAAATCCTCACCCCGCCAGAGTTGCAACGCATGACCGCCGGCCGTCGCGATCAATTGGCGATGCTGGTGACCCTGACATTTTCGGTGAAAGAAAGCCTGTTCAAGGCGCTGTATCCGATCGTTCAGCAGCGCTTTTATTTTGAACATGCCGAAGTTCTGGAGTGGGCCGAAAGCGGTGAAGTACGGCTGCGGCTGCTGACAGATCTGTCCAGCGAATGGCGCAATGGCACTGAGCTGGATGCGCAGTTCGGGGTCATTGATGGGCAGTTGTTGAGTCTGGTCAGCATCAAGGCCTGAGAACGCTTCCTCTGTAGCCGCTACCGAAGGCTGTTACAGGGCAAGCGCCAAGCTCAACGTTTCTCTTGATTCCTCGGCCAGCTCAGGCTGAAACACGCCCCGCCCAGGCTTTTGCTCTTGCTGATCAACGCCCGGCCATCATGCCAATGGATGATTCGCCGTACGATGGACAACCCCAACCCATGCCCACCGGAGGCACGGGTACGGCTGTCATCGAGGCGCAGGAAGGGTGTGAAAATCTTCTCCCAGGCCGTTTCCGGCACACCCGGCCCGTCATCCTCGACATCCACTCGACAGCGCTGCTGCCCGACCTGATAGCTGACGGTCACCCGTGATTGGGCGTGGCGCATGGCGTTGCTCACCAGGTTCTGCAACGCCCGGTGCAGGTAGCGTGGCTCGGCCTCGACCCACGCGTCGTCGTTGTCAGCGGCGGACAAACACAGACCGCGCTGCACCGTGACCTCGGCGCGTAACGGCGCCAGTTCTTCGATCACCTGATTGACCAACGCATCCAGATCGATCCGCTGAAAATTCAGCGCCGGCGAACCCTGTTCCAGTCGTGCGTAAGTGAGCATCTCATCCACCAGACGATCGAGATCTTCGATGTCGTGGTCCATGCCTTCGCAGTATTTTTCCAACGCTTGCGGCGTGGTGGCCGAGCCGATCATTTCCAGACCAAATCGCAACCGCGCCACGGGTGTGCGCAGCTCATGAGACACGGCGCGCACCAGCTCACGCTGAATCGCCAGCAACTGCTGCAAGTGCTCGGCCATGCCGTTGAACGCCGAGGCCAGCCGTCCCACCGAGTCGGCGCCGCGTGCCGGCACGCGGGTTTCCAGGCTGCCCTTGGCGATGCGCGTGGCGGCCGCTTCCAGGCCACGCAAGCGGCGCTCAAGTTGGCGCACCAACAAATAGACGATCAAACCGATCAGGCTCAAACCCAGCGCGGCGATCAGCACCAGCCACTCTGGCGGATAAGGATTCATCTGATACAACGGGCCGATTTCCAGCACCCACGGCGTACCGACCATGCCGGCAAACACCCGGATCGAATCGCCGCCCTTGCCCAGCGCCATCACCGTGTCACCCTCGGACACCCGGCGACTCTGGTCCTCGTCCATGTCCGCCTGCTCGATCGTCACCAGCCGCAAGTCGAAACCAAACCCTTTATCGCGCTTCAACTGCGCCAGGCGCTCGGGTTGCTCGGCGACCGGGTAGCGCACCAGTTCATCGGCCAGCAGGTAAATAGTCGCCCGGGCCAGTTGCTCGCTGATCTGCTGAACTTCGCCGGTCAGCACCAACTGTTCCTTGTCGCTGACCAACCGGTAAACCCTCGCCGCATGCGGACCGGTCTGTTCCACCAGCGCCTGCCCGCGAAGCACGCGGGTACGCTGGGTGAGGTCGAGGTCGGTTTGAGCAAAGGTCTTCAGCGCCAGAGGAATTCCCAACAACCGTTCCCACACCAGCAAGGCTCGGTGGCGCTCGGTTTCGTTCATCGGGTTCAGATTGTCGGCCATCAGCGAGAACGTGCCATGGGCAAGGCGTTCGCGGTATTGCTCGCCGCGCACCTGGTTAAGCAGGTGCAAGGCCAGCACGCCGAGTACCGCCACCAGAATCAGCGCCGCGCACATGCCGCCATAAATGCGCAGGAAGATAGAGTTCACAGCGTGCAGGCTTGTGGAACGAACAGATAACCTTTGCTGCGGATGGTCTTGATCAGCCGTGGATGCTCCGGGTCATCGCCGATTTTGGGGCGAATGCGCGAGATGCGCACGTCGATGGAACGGTCCTGGCCGTCATAGCCAATGCCGCGCAATGCAGTGAAAATCTCTTCCCGGGACAGGATACGCCCGGCGTTGGCGACCAGCAGCCAGAGCAGATCGAACTCAGCGCTGGTCAACTCGATGCCGTTGTCATTCAGCCAGGCTTCGCGCAATGCGTTGTCGACCACCAAGGGACCGAACTGCAGACGCCGTTGTTTTTCCGGCGCCACTTCAGGTGTTTCACTGCGTCGCAACAGGGCCTGGATGCGCGCCAGCAGCAGGCGTGGGCGAACGGGTTTGCACACGTAGTCGTCGGCGCCCAGGTCCAGGCCAAGAATCTGATCGGTGTCGTCGGTGCGGGCGGTGAGCATCAGGATCGGGCCGTCATACTTGTCGCGGACCTTGCGGCAGATGCTCAGTCCGTCTTCGCCCGGCAACATGAGGTCGAGGATCACCAGGTCCGGTTTCTCCTTGATGATCCGTGCCGCGGCCAAGGCGCCGTTGCCCTCGATCGATACGCGCAGACCATTGGCTTCCAGGTAGTCGCGGGTCAGTTCGGCCAGACGCTGGTCGTCCTCGACAATCAATACCTGCCAGGCTTCTTGCTCCACGGTGACCTCTGCTTGCCAACAACACTTAATAAGGAAGGATCCGCCCGTCTTTTTGTCATGATGGGGGAGGATAAGAATGCATCTGCATTGGCCGATTGTATAAACGCCGCTCGCCAAGAACACAAGCCGGTAAATGCGTTCGGACAACGCGGTTTTTTGTGATAGGGTTCGCGCCCTTAAAAATTCAAATGGCCGTTTTCAATCATTGAAAATCAGTGAAAAACGGTCCGCTCCAGCTAGGTCGCGGCCTACACGCCTGTTCCACCTTTCACACACAATTTACGCACAGGTTTATCCACAGGTAGTACGTTGCAACACCCCCCAAAACGCATTATCTTGTACCCCGGCGCCAAAAAAACCCTACATGTAGGGTTTTGCGTAAAAAACCAAACACAAACCAGACATCGATTTCAAGCGCTTTTATTGCCTCTGTCCGGTTGAACCAAACGTAGTTTCGAAAGACCAAACCCCGCGTGCGGATGGCTACTGTTTTTGACCCGAAAACGGCGTTAACGGTACGGGTGTTGCAGTCAATTACTGTCACCCAAATGGATCCCGGTTTCAGGCTCAAGGCCTGTGACCAAAGACTTCGGCATGGAAGCGGCGCCCCAATTGCCCCTTCCTGATCTGTCCCGAAGTTGGTATGCCCGGCCCTTTGCCGGTTGTAGTGCTTCAGGACGGAACGGTGGGCACCGTGATGGTGCCCAAACAAACATAGAGAATGTGGAGACAACCCCCCATGCAAACCGACACAACTCGCGAGAACCCGCAGGGCACCTTGCCGCAGGCCGCTGATTCGACTTCGGATCTGTCCGCCACCGCGCCTGGCCAGCTGCGCGTGATCAAGCGTAACGGCACTGTCGTTCCTTACACCGATGACAAGATTACCGTCGCGATCACCAAAGCGTTTCTCGCAGTTGAGGGCGGCAGCGCTGCCGCTTCGTCGCGAATCCACGACACCGTTGCCCGTCTGACCGAACAAGTCACCGCGACCTTCAAGCGTCGCATGCCCTCGGGCGGCACGATCCACATCGAAGAAATCCAGGATCAGGTCGAACTGGCCCTGATGCGTGCCGGCGAGCAGAAAGTAGCGCGCGACTACGTGATCTACCGTGACGGTCGTTCGAAAGAACGCGCCGCCCACGCGCCGGCCGAAGAAGCTGTCAACGCTCACCCGTCGATCCGCATCACCCGCGCCGATGGCACCTTTGCTCCTCTGGACATGGGCCGCCTGAACACCATCGTTACCGAAGCGTGCGAAGGCCTTGCAGAAGTCGACGGCGACCTGATCCAGCGCGAAACCCTGAAAAACCTGTACGACGGCGTGGCCCTGACCGACGTCAACACCGCTTTGGTGATGACTGCCCGTACACTGGTCGAGCGTGAGCCGAACTACTCGTTCGTGACCGCCCGCCTGCTGATGGACACCCTGCGCGCCGAAGGCCTGAGCTTCCTGGAAGTCGCCGAAAGCGCGACCCACCACGAAATGGCCGACCTGTACGCCAAGGCGCTTCCAGCCTATATCGCCAAAGGCATCGAATTCGAATTGCTGAACCCGATCCTGGCGACCTTCGACCTGGAAAAACTCGGCAAGGCGATCAACCACGAGCGCGATCAGCAGTTCACTTACCTGGGCCTGCAAACCCTGTACGACCGTTACTTCATCCACAAGGACGGTATCCGCTTCGAACTGCCGCAGATCTTCTTCATGCGCGTGGCCATGGGCCTGGCGATCGAAGAAAAAAACAAAGAAGACCGTGCGATCGAGTTCTACAACCTGTTGTCGTCCTTCGACTACATGTCGTCGACTCCGACCCTGTTCAACGCCGGTACTCTGCGTCCACAGCTGTCGAGTTGCTACCTGACCACCGTGCCGGATGACCTGTCGGGCATCTATCACGCGATCCACGACAACGCCATGTTGTCGAAATTTGCGGGCGGCCTGGGCAACGACTGGACCCCGGTTCGTGCACTCGGTTCGTACATCAAGGGCACCAACGGCAAATCCCAGGGCGTTGTTCCGTTCCTGAAAGTCGTGAACGACACCGCCGTCGCCGTCAACCAGGGTGGCAAGCGCAAAGGCGCTGTGTGTGCCTACCTGGAAACCTGGCACATGGACATCGAAGAGTTCATCGAGCTGCGCAAGAACACCGGTGATGATCGTCGTCGTACCCACGACATGAACACTGCCAACTGGATCCCTGACCTGTTCATGAAGCGCGTCTTCGATGACGGCAAGTGGACCCTGTTCTCGCCGTCCGAAGTGCCGGACCTGCACGAACTGACCGGCAAGGCCTTCGAAGAGCGTTACGAGTACTACGAAGCCCTGTCCGAGTACCCGGGCAAGATCAAGCTGTTCAAGACCATCCAGGCCAAAGACCTGTGGCGCAAAATGCTGTCCATGCTGTTTGAAACCGGCCACCCATGGCTGACCTTCAAAGACCCGTGCAACCTGCGCAGCCCGCAGCAGCATGTTGGCGTGGTTCACAGCTCGAACCTGTGCACCGAGATCACCTTGAACACCAACAAGGACGAGATCGCCGTTTGCAACCTGGGCTCGATCAACCTGCCGAACCACATCACCAACGGCAAGCTCGACACCGCCAAGCTGGAACGCACCGTGAACACCGCCGTTCGCATGCTCGATAACGTTATCGACATCAACTATTACTCGGTGCCACAAGCGAAGAACTCCAATTTCAAGCATCGTCCGGTCGGTCTGGGCATCATGGGCTTCCAGGACGCTTTGTACCTGCAGCACATTCCTTACGGTTCCGACGCTGCCGTCGAGTTCGCCGACAAGTCGATGGAAGCGGTCAGCTACTACGCAATCCAGGCTTCCTGCGACCTGGCCGACGAGCGCGGCGCCTACGAGACGTTCCAGGGTTCGCTGTGGTCCAAAGGCATCCTGCCGCTGGATTCGCAACAGATCCTGATCGAGCAACGTGGCCAGAAGTACATCGACGTTGACCTGAACGAATCCCTGGACTGGGCACCGGTTCGTGCCCGCGTTCAGAAAGGCATTCGTAACTCCAACATCATGGCCATCGCACCGACCGCGACCATCGCCAACATCACTGGCGTATCGCAGTCGATCGAACCGACCTACCAGAACCTCTACGTGAAATCGAACCTGTCGGGCGAATTCACCGTGATCAACCCGTACCTGGTTCGCGATCTGAAGGCTCGCGGCCTGTGGGACTCGGTCATGATCAACGACCTGAAGTACTACGACGGTTCGGTGCAACAGATCGAGCGCATCCCGCAAGAACTCAAAGAGCTCTACGCGACGGCCTTCGAAGTGGACACCAAGTGGATCGTTGACGCGGCAAGCCGTCGTCAGAAGTGGATCGACCAGGCTCAATCGCTGAACCTGTACATTGCCGGCGCATCGGGCAAGAAACTGGATGTGACCTACCGCATGGCTTGGTACCGTGGCCTGAAAACCACTTACTACCTCCGTGCCCTGGCCGCGACCAGCACTGAGAAGTCGACCATCAACACCGGCAAGCTGAACGCTGTTTCCAGCGGCGGCAACCACGGTGAAGATTCGGTCCTGGCAGCGCCTGCCGGCCCTGCTCCAGTGCCGAAAGCTTGCGCCATCGACGAGCCGGATTGTGAAGCTTGCCAATGACAGCCAGGTACAAATAAGCGGATACACTAAGCTTTAGAAACCAAAAAAACCCCTGATAAAACAGGGGTTTTTTTTGGTTTACAGCAAAAAACGAAGTTTCTATATTCCCGCCCTGCTATCACTATGGATAAGCGCCCGACTACCCACTCGTACAACTGTCGAGTACCTAGACAGCGACGTCGTTGGCGATGATGTGCTGGATATTCTGAGAATTGCCCAAATTGAAGCAGGGGTCACTTATGCCCCGGCATCGATGAGAAAACAAGTGCCGACGCGACCCCGCCCATCACGCAAACAACGCGATAACAGGGTCAAAAAGGCCCTGAGCAATAATTGGATTCACCGAGGGCTTCTAAGGTAGCAATCCGAGGCTATTCGATATCAAGTCATTATCGAGAGGGTATTTGATTCAGAAAACATCAACGATCAACTCACGGTCTCTTATTTGACCAAGGTGATTGGTATATCCGAGAGTTGAATCACCTTTGCCGCGACAGAGCCCAGAAAGATCCCCGCCAGAAAACCGTTACCCTGTGAACCTAGGATGATGCTGTCACATCCCAGGGAATGCGAGCACGCCACAATTTGGCTGGCTGCATCGCCTTGCAAGGTATGGAGTGCGAATGCAATCCCTTCTTGCTTCATAAGCGCCTCAGCTTCTTGTGAGTCCTCAGCACTTTTATCACCGTAGTAACGACCAACCTCGTCGTCGCTCATGTCGTGTGCGATTCGAGTTGGTAAAAGTGGCTGCACATTCACCAGATGTACCTCAACACTCCCGCCGAGTAATCCTCCATCCTGGATCAGACCAATAACCCCCGATAGGCCTCTGGCTTGTCGGGGGTCTTCTTTTGTCACAAGGAAAGTAGCGGCCCGACGATGGGGCCCCTGCGACCACAAAAAAAACCCCTCGATTGAGGGGCTCTTTGTGCAGCACTTTTAGCCAATCTGCATCAGGTCATCTGAATGATGGTCTGCATGATGGTGCTTTGCGTCGAGATGGTCTTAGCGTTCGCCTGGTAGTTGCTCTGCGCCTTGATCAGGTCGACCAGCTCATTGGTCAGGTTGACGTTGGACTCTTCCAGCGAATTGGAATGAATCTCGCCCAAGGTACCGGTGGTCGGCGCATCGTAACCCGGGATACCCGACGAATAGGTTTCTTTCCAACTGGTGCCGCCTACAGGCTGCAATCCTTGTTCGTTGGTGAAGCTGGCGAGCGAGATCTGGCCGATGGCCTTGGTCTGGCTGTTGCTGAAGTTGGCGAGCATCACACCGCTGCCGTCGATGGTCAGGTTGGTGATCTGGCCAGTGGCGTAACCGTTCTGCGAAGGAATCGAACGCGCGGTGTCAGCGTTGTACTGCGTGGTTTTGTCCATGGAGACCGTCACAACACCGGAGGTAGCGCCGTTGGCTTTCCATACGCCATTGGTCACGGTGCCGGGAACCCATCCGGTGACCTTCAGGTCGGGGCTGACAATCGGCGTAGGGGTGGCTGGAGTGGTGACGGACACAAGTTTGCCTGATGCATCGAACGCCATGGTCGAAGCGACCGGTGGGTTCGCCGGAACCGCGGTAGGACTAGGGTCGGTGCCATCCGGGTTGCGACCATCAATCAGCGTGTAGGTCTTCCAGGTGTTCGCGCCCGTTTTGACCATGAATTGGTCCATGACGTGCGAGTTACCCTGAGTGTCGTAAATCGGGGTACTGAACTGCTTGGTGAAGGACGCTTCTTTGGTCGGGTCGAACGGGATGACAGCCTGATCGATTTCCAGTGCTGTGGAGTTAAGATTGATCGTCGACGATACCGTGGAGGTGTTTTTGGGCGCCAGGTTCGAGGTATCGATGCGCAAGTCCGTCAACACGCCATTAAGGATCTTGCCATTGGCATCCACACCGTAACCCTGCAGACGCGCAGTACCATCGGTGTTGGTGACGTAACCGTCCTTGTCGACCTTGAACGTCCCGGCACGGGTGTAGGACAACGATCCATTGGTGTTCAGCACAAAGAAGCCGGAACCGTTGATACCCAAGTCCAGCACGTTGCCGGTGTTATTGATGTCGCCCTGGGTGAACTGCTGGGAAACGTTGGCCAGGCGCACACCGTTACCGATGGTTTTGCTGCCCGAACCCAGCTTGGTCGCAGAGTAAACGTCTTCGAATTCCGCACGGGACGATTTGAAACCGGTGGTCGCGACGTTGGCGATGTTGTTGCCGGTCACGTCCAGTTGTTTGTTGGCTGCATAGAGACCGCTAAGGCCGATATTGAAAGACATATTCCACTCCTTTGTGCCGTGTTAGTCGGCTCTACATACCAATGGTTTGTACTTTGGACAGCGCGATGCTGCCCAGCCCGGCCAGGTTGAGCATCAACTCACCGCCGGTCTGGCTGATGGTCACGCTGTTGACGGTTGCCGGCAGGTACGTCACCAGCGAGGTTGCCTGGCCGTCGTAAGTTGCGGTGGCGCCGAAGGTATAGGTACCCGCCTTGGCCACTTCGCCTGCATCGTCTTTGCCGTCCCAGATGAAAGTGGAAGTACCGGCCGCCTGGCTGCCCAGGTCGATGGTGCGGACAACCTTGCCATCGGCATCGGTGATCTTGACCTTCACCGGGTCCACCGACGCCGGTACGGCAATGGTGCCGCTGAAACTCTTGGCGGTATCGACCACCGCCGTGCCGCCCGGTGCAATAACCGAACGCCCGACCAGCGACGACGCCTGCAACGCCTGGGACGAGTTGTAGTTGCTCGCCAGGCCACTGACGGTGTCGTTGAGCGTGGTGATGCCTTCCAGGCTACTGAACTGGGCCAACTGGGCGACGAACTCACCGTTGTCCTGCGGTTCCAGCGGATTCTGGTTTTTCAGTTGCGTTACCAGCAACTGCAGGAACGCGTCCTTGCCCAGGGCCTTGTTGCCGGTGGCGCTGTTCGTTGCCACCGCCAAGCCGTCGGCACTGGTGTTGGTCTTGATCGAGGAGTTGGCCAGGATGTCCTTGAGGCTCAAACCACTGGTGGTATCGGTAACACTCATCTGAGTCGCCCCTTATCACTGACCGAGGGTCAGGACCTTCTGCATCATGGTTTTGGCGGTGTTCATCATTTCGGCGTTGGTCTGGAACGAACGGCTCGCGGAAATCATGTCAGCCATTTCTTCCACCACGTTGACGTTCGGGTAGTAGACGTAGCCCTTGGCGTCGGCCGCCGGATGGTTCGGCTCGTAGCGTGCGTCAAGGTTGCTCTGGTCTTCGACCACGCCCAGTACTTGCACACCTTGGCCGGCGGCGTCCTGGTTCTGGAACAACGAACCGCTGCCGCCGCTCTGGCCGCCCCGGAACATCGTGGCGAATACCGGGTGCCGCGCACGGTAGGTCTGATCGATGCTCGACGAGACGGTCTCAGCGTTGGCGATGTTACTGGCGACGGTGTTCAAGCGAGTGGTCTGGGCACTCATACCGCTACCGGCAATGTTGAAAACACTGGCTAGAGACATGACTTACTCTCCACGAAGGGCTGACACCAGCCCTTTGAATTTGCTGTTGAGCAGGGTGAAGCTGGCCTGGAAGTTGACCGCGTTTTCCGCGTAGTTCGACTGTTCCAGCTGGGCGTCCACGGTGTTCTGGTCGATCGACGGTTGCATCGGCGTGCGATACAGCAGCGACTCGTCGCCATTGCCCAGGCCTTCGGCTTCGATATGACGGCTGTTGGTCATGTTCAAGGCGAAAGTGCCGCTCTTGGTCTTCTCGTTCTGCGCGGCGAGCACTTTCGAGAAGTCCAGATCCCGAGCCTTGTAGTTCGGGGTGTCGGCGTTGGCGATGTTGTTGGCCAGGACTTCGGCACGCTGGGCGCGAAATCCCAGGGCTTGTTCGTGGATACCGAGCGCTTTATCGAAGCTGATGCTCATGTCGGAAACCTTCGGGTGACCTGATTTTTCGTAACAGGGACATAGCAAGCGTCGTGCCAATTGATAAAAGGCCGTAAACCGGGGCTTTGCGGGCAGTGGCAACGTGGCAATGCCAGAAAAGCGGCAACCGATTTCCGCCGCCTGCCGCTTTTCTGCCGCTTTGCACGGTCTGGAGAGCACCACCTGACCCAGTGGGGGGAGGGATTGAGAAATGAGCAGGCAAAAAAAACGAGAACCCCTGAGGACTCCCGTTTTTTGATAACGCCAACGAATCACTTCGCCTGGTAAATGATTCCCGGGCTGCACTGGACCATCTGGTAATGATCCGGCAAACCATTCAGCGCCTCGGAAGCACCAAGAAACAGATAACCGCCTGGCTTCAACGTGCTGTGAATGCGCAACAGGATGTCCTTCTTCACCTCGGCGGAGAAGTAGATCAGCACGTTGCGGCAGAACACGATGTCGAACTTGCCGAGACTCGCGTAGCTGTCCAGCAGGTTGAACGAACGAAACTCCACCCGGCTCTTGATCGGTGCCTTGATTGCCCAGCGCCCCGGCCCTTTCGGGTCAAAGTAACGTTGAAGGCGCTCGGGCGACAGGCCACGGCCGATGGCCAGGCTGTCGTACTCGCCGGTCTTGCAGTTGGTCAGCATGGTGCCGGACAGATCAGTGGCAACGATCTGCACGCCCATCTTCAACTGGCCCATGTTCACGCGTTCGAACTCATCGATCGACATCGACAGCGAATACGGTTCCTGACCCGACGAACAGGCCGCCGACCAGATCCGCAGACGCTGGCCAGGGGCAGCCTTGATCGCTGCCGGCAATGCCTTGTTCTTCAAGACTTCAAACGGATAGGTGTCACGAAACCACAGGGTTTCGTTGGTGGTCATGGCATCCACCACCATTTCGCGCAAACCGCTGCGCGGCTGGGTCTGGATGCGCTGGACCAGCTCACCCAGGGACTTGATGCCTTGCTGTTCCATCAGTTTGTTGAGACGGCTCGATACCAGGTACTGCTTGTTTTCACCGAGCAAAATGCCACAGGCTTTTTCCAGGAAGACCCGGAACTGTTCAAAATCCAAATTACCCGTAGACAAAGATACCGCCTCTTAAATCGTGTTAACCGTTAGGGGCAGAAGGCCCCTAACTGATGTCTGCTGCTTTGATCCGGTTGACTACCCGGGATGCCAGGTCATCAGGACGGAATTTGGCAAGGAAGTCATCGGCACCGACCTTCTTGACCATCGCCTGATTGAATACACCCGACAACGAAGTATGCAGGATGATGTGAAGCTTTTGCATGCGAGGGTCGTTGCGGATCTCGGCCGTGAGGGTGTACCCGTCCATCTCCGGCATCTCGATGTCGGAAATCATCATCAGGAACTCTTCTTCCGGCTTCTTGCCTTCGTCGACCAGCTTGCGCAGGTAATCCAGCGCTTGCCGACCGTCGTTCAACGCCACCACTTCGACACCGACCGTCTGCAGGCAACGGGTCACCTGCTTGCGCGCCACCGACGAGTCATCGACCGTCAGTACTCGCAAAGAGAGCGCCTTGTGCTGGGTTTCGACATCCACCACGCCAACGGAAATCGCTTCCGGTGTCGGTGATACTTCCGCCAGCACTTTCTCGACGTCGATGATTTCGACTAACTGATTGTCGACCCGAGTCACAGCCGTCAGGTAATGATCGCGTCCCGTGCCCTTGGGTGGCGGATGAATCTCCTCCCAATTCATGTTGACGATGCGTTCCACTGATCGCACCAGGAACCCCTGAGTCTTGGTGTTGTACTCCGTGATGATCACGAAGGGATTGCTTTGATCTTTCAGCGCACCGGAACCGGTCGCCATGGCCAGATCAAGAATCGGAATGGTCGCCCCCCGAATATTTGCCACACCGCACACGACAGGACTGGATTTTGGCATCAGCGTCAGTTTGGGGCATTGCAGCACCTCCCGAACCTTGAACACGTTGATCCCATACAGCTGCTGACCGTCGAGACGGAACAACAACAGCTCAAGGCGATTCTGCCCTACCAGTTGCGTGCGCTGGTTTACCGCATCCATTACACCAGCCATGCAAAGACTCCTACACCAACGCTTAAGTGTGTTGCGACGCGCATTCATCACTAAACGGCACGGCGCTTGCTTTTTAACTCTTATGAACACAGAACTGACATTTTTCCGACGCCTGACATCAAACACCCGCAAATTACTTTGCGCGGTGTCGGCCGTCTGCCTGTTCAACGCTGGCTGCCCTGCCCTTGCTAACGCGGTTACCTTGCCTGACATGCTTATCGGCGTCACCCAGGGCTTTCTTGAATTCACCGTAGAAGACTATCTGGCGACCAGTCAAACGGAAGGCCGCTACGAGATCAAGGTCAAGCAGATTGATCCGCGGCTGCGCATGCCCATGTGCGACAAGGAATTGACAGCGTCCCTGGAGAGCCCGGCCACGCCACTGGGCCGGGTTACGGTCAAGGTGCGCTGCGAGGGCGCGTCGCCCTGGACGGTCTTCGTACCCGCTCAAGTGCGCTTGTTTCGCGACATTGTGACCACCACCCGCCCGCTGCGACGCTCCGGTATCGTCGAGCCCCAGGATGTGACCCTGCGCGAGCGTGACATCAGCCTGATCAGGCAGGGTTACCTGACTTCCGTCGACCAGGCGATCGGGCAGAAACTTACCCGACCAATGGTCGCCGACCAGGTCATGACCTTGGTGCACATGGAACAGGCAGAGGTCATCAGCAAGGGTGACCATGTGGTGATTACCGCCCACAGCGGAACGCTGAGCGTGCGCATGCCGGGTGAAGCGCTGTCCAACGGCGGCTTGCGCGAACAGATTCGGGTGAAAAACCTCAACTCCCAACGGGTCATCAAGGCGCAAGTCATCGCGCCAGGCCATGTGGAAGTAGCCATGTAGAACACTGGCGCGCCACTCGACTGTTCCCTAGACTGTGCCCTATGCAGGGTAAGCGCTGACGCGCGCAAGCTCATTGATAAACGGACCTAAAGTTTTTCCGGGTATGGCCGAAAACATGGCAAGCGTCCAAATACCCAGAGGTTTTTTGTCATGGTCATCGATTTCAGCCGTTTGAACAGTTCCTCGCCACTTACCGGTAGCACACGTACCAGCACCGCGAAGGAAACCGCCGAAACCGGCAAATCCGCGCCGCTGAATACCCCGGCCGAACAGGCCAGTACCGTCAAAAGCGGGGAATCGGTACATCTCAGCAATGAGGCTCAACAGTTGCAGAAGGTCACTGACAAGCTGCGCGATCAGCCTGCCGTCGACAACGCCCGCGTGGCCGAGTTGAAAGCAGCGATTGCCGATGGCAGCTACAAAGTCGACAGCAACCGTGTAGCCAGCAAACTGCTCAACTTCGAAGCCCAGCGCTAGGCCAAGGCCTGCGCCAGGCTTTTGGACGCTTAAAACCCAAGGCCAGCCATGCACGACACTAATTTACTGCAACTGATCACCGACGATTTCGCGCCAGCAAAGCACTTGCTGGAGTTACTGCAAACCGAGTCCCTCGCCTTGCATGGTCGCGACATGCCTCTGCTCGAAGAAATTCTGGCGCAGAAACAGGCATTGATCATTTTGCTCGATCAGCATGGCTGCAAGCGCAGTGAAATCCTCGCCAGTCTCAACCTGCCAACCAATCGCAACGGCCTGGAGCAACTTGCCAGCCATTCGAGCATTGGCGATCAGTTGTTGGAGCAGAGCGATGTATTGACCGATCTTCTGGCTCAGTGCCAGGCGACCAACATCAAGAATGGCCAGTCGATCCTGGTGCAACAGGCCGCGACGGCCAATCAGCTGAAAATCCTCAACGGCGGCGAGCCGCCAGCGCTCTACGATGCGCGTGGATCAACCTCCATGCTTGCGAAGCCGCGCCCGCTCAGTCAGGCTTGAACCTGCTCAAAAGCGCGCACTATCAAGACGCGCAACATGCTGGCAATATGCTGGCCAGCCGTAGTCACATTTTGCCTGGAGATTGATGAACCGTGTTCAATGCCTTAAGCGCGGAAGATGCTCCGCAGCCACCCAAGGTGCTCACCACGCCCCTGGAGATCTCCGGCAACCTGCGCCAGCTGCAAGAGAGCCATGATCCGCTGATCATCACGTTCCATGAGCGCAGCCAGCGCTTCCAGAGTTATCTGGTGGACATTGACCGTGACAGCAGCATGATTGCCCTGGATGAAATGATTCCCCGCGATGGTGAACGCTTCCTGCTCGCCGGCGAACCATTCAAGGTCGAAGGCTTTCACGACGGCGTGCGTATTGCCTGGGAAAGCAACGGCCCGCTGACCATCGACGAATCCGGTGGCGGTCGCTGCTACCGTGGCGCCCTGCCCGCCGAGGTGGTTTACCATCAGCGGCGCAATGCATTCCGTGCGGCATTGAAGCTGGCACAATTGGTCAATGTCGATCTGGGTGGTGAAAAACTCAAGTCTCCGATCAGCGGCAAGCTATTGGACATCTCAGCCACCGGCTGCAAGTTGCGCTTCGAAGGCGACATCACGGGCAGCCTGCAACTGGGCCAGGTCTATGACCGTTTCGTCGCCGCCCTGCCCTTTGGCAACATGACGGCACCCGTCGAGCTGCGCTACCTGCACTTCGAAGAAAAAATCTCCACCACCTTCGCCGGCGTACGCTTTCACAATATGAGCGGGCTGGTGCAGCGACAGGTCGAGCGGTTCGTCTATCAGCTGCAGCGCGAAGCGCGGCGCTTCGACAAAGACGACATGTAATACCACGCGTCAATAAAAAACGGGCAGTCCCTTGCGGTGACTGCCCGTTTTTTTATGCTTAAGGCCTGGCCTCGGTAAAACTTTGTTCCCGAGGTGCATCGGGGTCTTCGGGCGGCGGATCGGTTTCGGGCTCTGATTCAGGTTCAGGGTCCGGCTCAGGGTTGATCGGGCTCTGCATCTGATCCTGAACCACCTGCTCATCGACACGCGGATCAAGGCAAGCCACCAACGGCGAACTCGACATACTGTCCGGCATGGCGACGTGATGCAGCGGCGCATCGTCGACCTGATGCAGGTTGGTCACTGCTTTCGGGCGAATACGCCACACCAGCACCAACGCGAAGAAGCTGAAGAAGGCATAGAGCATGTGGCTGCCGAACAGCTTCATCAGTACCCCGGCCACCAGCGGTCCGATACTGGCGCCGACACCGTAGGTCACCAACAGCATCGCGGTCAGGGACACCCGACGATCACCCTCGACGTGGTCGTTGGAGAATGCCACCGCCAGCGGATACAGGCAGAACATCACCAGCGAACAGCAGAACCCGGTGATAAACAAAATCTCCAGCGGTACCTGTTGCATGATTGCCAGCGGCAACGCGGCAAGCGCCAGGACCAGCGCAAAACAGCGGATCAACAGCGCCCGATCATAGCGATCGGACAGCCAGCCCAACGGCCATTGCACCAGTAAGCCCGCAAAAATGCAGCTACCCATGAACAGACCGACCTGCTCCGTGGACAACCCCTGCTGTGAGGCATACAGCGGTGCCAGACCGTAGAACGAACCAATGATCAGTCCCGCCCCCAGCACCGTGCTCAACGACTGCGGCACGCGCTTGATGAAGAACCGCGGCTCCATCGGTGCCGGGTGCAACGGAGCCGGGTGAATCCGGCGAGTCAGGGCCACCGGCACCAGGCACAGCGCGAAGCACAAGGCGACCAGCATCAGCAGCTCAAGACCCAGGCCCGGGTGCATGACCAGAATCAACTGACCCAGCACCAGCCCCAGGTACGAGGCAATCATGTAGCCGCTGAATACCGCCCCGCGCTGCGAGGCTTCAGCCTGCTCATTGAGCCAGCTTTCGATGACCATGTATTGGCACATCATGCCGAGGCCGACGATGACCCGCAGGAAGATCCAGGCAGGCAACCAATCCACCAGGCCATGACCCAGCACCGCCGCGCCGACAATCCCGGCGCAGGCTGAATAGGCGCGAATGTGCCCGACCCGGGCAATCAGCCGGTGGCCGATCTTCCCACCCAGCACCAGGCCGAAATAGTTGGCCGCCATCAACGCACCGACCCACAGGCTGTCGACGTGGTCGGCCGCCAGGCGCAAGGCCAGGTAAGTACTCAACAGGCCAGAGCCGATCAACATCATCAGCGAGGCAAAATACAGTGCTCGAAAGGGTTTCCAGATTTGGCGCATCGGCGTTCCGAGCGGCTCCTTGCAGTGAGTTTCGGGCTACCGACAAACGATAGCCTGATGTCGACAGGTCGTCAGGCCTGGGCCGCTAAAACACGCCGTTCCCAGGGAGTAATTTCATCAAAGAAGCTGGTCAACTCCATAGTCTTCGAGGCGATGTAGCCTTCGATGAACTCCTTGCCAAACAGTTCCTTCGCCAATTGGCTACGGTTCAGACGCTCAATAGCCGCATGCAAGGTACACGGCAACGAAAGATTGTCCGGCACTTCGAACTCACCCTGGATCGGCTCGCTAGGCTCCAGTTTGTGTTCAATGCCATACAACCCTGCGGCAAGGCTGGCGGCGATCGCCAGATAAGGATTTGCATCAGCCCCCGGCAAGCGGTTCTCGACCCGACGAGCGGCGGGCGAACTGGCTGGAATTCGCAACCCGGCCGCACGGTTGTCGTGGGACCAGCAGGCATTATTCGGTGAGGCGAAGGGATGGCACAAGCGCTGATACGAGTTCACGTTCGGCGCGAACAACGCGGTGAAATCCGCCATGCCGGCCTGTTGACCCGCGATGAAATGACGGAAGGTCGCCGTCGGCTCACCCGCCTTGTCGCTGAACACGTTACGGCCGCTGCCGATCTCGATAATGCTCTGGTGAATATGCATCGAACTGCCCGGCGTGTGCGCCAGCGGCTTGGCCATGCAAACCACGGTCAGGCCATGCTTGAGCGCGACTTCTTTAAGCAGATGCTTGAACAGAAGTGTCTGGTCGGCCAGCTGCAGCGGGTCGCCGTGCAGCAAATTGATCTCGAACTGGCTGACGCCCATCTCGTGCATGAAGGTATCGCGCGGCAAGCCCAGCGCCGCCATGCATGCGTAGACTTCACTGAAGAACGGCCGCAAACCGTTATTGGAACTGATACTGAACGCCGAATGACCGTCCTCTCGACGACCGTCCAGGCCCAGCGGCGGCAGGAACGGTTGAGTCGGGTCGGTATTGGGCGCGAAGACAAAAAACTCCAGCTCGGTCGCCACCACCGGCGCCAGGCCGAGGGCCGCGTAACGCGCGATCACGGCTTTGAGTTGGCCGCGGGTCGACAGAGACGAGCTTTCGCCCGTCAGCTCGTGGGCATCGCAAATGGCCAAGGCCCGCGGCTGCTGGCTCCACGGCAAGCGATGGATCTGTGCAGGGTCTGGCACCAACGCCAAGTCGCCATCATCGCTGCCGTAGAAACGCGCTGGCGGATATCCGCCCATGATGCATTGCAGCAGCACCCCCCGCGCCATCTGCAAACGCCGTCCCTCGAGAAAGCCTTCGGCGGTCATTACCTTGCCACGGGGTACGCCGTTCAAATCCGGCGTGACACATTCAATCTCATCAATGCCCGTCAATCGCTGTGCGAGTGAGCGATGGCCATCGGTTGTCATGACGCAATCCTTTGTTGTTGTACGAGCCGCGAACGGCGACCCGCACAAAATAGGCTCCGGCTGTTCGGAATATCAAGCGGCGGCCAACAAAAAGAACCGGTCAGGGCAAATAGAGGCGGAACACCCCACCGCCCAGCGGGCCGCCATTGCTGATTTCGGTGCGTCCGCCCACCCCATTGCGTTGATGGAGTTCGGCAATCCGCCCAGCAAAGTACAGGCCCAAGCCAGTGCTTCCGCTGCTGTGGTTGATGCCCTGCACATAATCGGCCTGACGCTCGATCATCTCGGGTGGATAACCCTCGCCATCGTCGTTGACGGTCAGCACCAGTTGCCCCGCTTCATCGCTGACGCTGATCAACACCGCGTGGCGGGCGTAACGAATGGCGTTGTTGATGCTGTTACCCAGCACCGAAGCAATCAGCTCCCGGTCGAAGAAGCCCAGAGGGCTCAACGGCTCCACTTCATAGGTCACCATGATGCCGCGACTGGCAAACACATCCTGGTGGCAGGCCAATTGCGCTTCGATGAAGTCATCCAGTTCATGATAGGCCGGTTGCAGCGGCATCTGGTTGACCCCGAGTTTGTACAGCCCCAGCAACTGCACCAGCATGCCATTTAGGTGAGAGAACTCGAATTCGATCACACCCTGCTCCGGAGTGTGCTGCTGCGGATCCGGCAAGCGCGCCAACCATTGGCTGTGGGCCTGCATCAGCATCGCCAGGGAGTTCTTCATGTCGTGCACGGTGGAGGCAATCACCGTGGAAAAATCGAGTGCCTGTTCGCTATTGTTCATTCGCCAAACGCCTTGCTTCGCAACTTCTGATAACGGGAAAAACGCGCATCGGTGTCGGGCATCAGGCCGACCATTTTCAGGCACGTCCGACATTCCTCCAGCTCCGCCGAAGGAACACTGGTGTCGGTGCCGTGCAGCAGCGACTGCGCCATGTTCAGCGCGATACTGATGTTCTTGGGTTGCAGCGCCAGGGCTTTGCGAAACACCTGCCGCGCCTCCACCAAGTTGCCAGTCTTGTACACCCGCACGCCCTGACGGTTGAGGTCCGCAGCGGCGTTGCCGGAGTTGAGAATGGTCGGATCGTCGGTCAACTTGGCAATACCCTTCATCACCGTCGGGTCGTCGCCGTAGATTTCCGCGCAGTTTTTCAACATCGAGGCACCGGCGCTGGCCTGCCCTAGCATCTGCAGTTGCTTGGCCACCAGCAGCGCCGCTTCGGCGCTCATGAACTGCTCCATGCCATCGAGGCGCATCATCGCCTGCTCGGTGAGCTTCTCGGCGGTTTCGGCATCGTTGAGCAGCAGGCTGGTAGCTTTCATCAATCGCGCACGAATCTGCAGACCCGGGTCGGAAGGGTTTTCCTTGGCCACCGCACTCAGCGTCGTGTTGATTTCCAGTCGAGTCCGGGTATCCAGACCTTTTTCGCTGCCTTTACTGATCAAGGCATGGGCCAGGCCAAGGTTGCTCTCCGCATCCTTGAAACGTGACTGCGCCCCCTGCGCCACGGCCTGACGATAGGCTTTGGAGGCGGTGTCGAAATCTTCGTTGGCCATCGCCAACTTGCCCAGCTGCGCTTGCCGGCGCACTGCCAGCGGCGACAAGCGGATCGCCTCTTCCAGCACACCCTGGGCCGCCTTGGTGTCGCCTTCGGCGACCAGCACATCGGCCATGCCGTCGTAGAGCGCCGGCATCATCGGGAACACTTTCAGGGCTTTTTCATAGACGCCCTTGGCCTGACCGACCTGCCCACGTTTGAACATCAACTTGCCCAGGCCGGCAAACGCCCACGGCAACGGTCGATCAGCAATGATGCTGTCATAGAGACGCTCCAGCGCCTCGTTCTGATTCAAATCGCGCAAGGCATCGGCGCGGTAGCGCAGGCACAACGGCGAGTAGCGGATGTCTTGTTTGCACAAGGCGATACAGGCATTGAGCACTTCAACCGGTTTGCCCCTATCAAGGGCCTGCAGAATGGGCTTGAGCAAAGTCTTGCGTTGCTCCAGCCGCTCTAGCCGTTGAGCCAGGCCGGAACGGTTGAACGGTTTGGTCAGGTACGCATCAGGTTCATGTTCCAAGGCACTGAGCACCATCGCCTGACTGGTCTCAGCGGTGACCATGACGAACACGGCCTCATGGCTGATCAGCTTCTCGATCATCAGGTCCTCAAGCACCTGCTGACCGTTCTTCTTGCCGTCGCCCAGGTGAAAGTCCTGCAGGATGAAATCGTAGGCCTTCTGCGAACACATACGCAGCGCCTGTTCACCGGAGTCGGCGGTGTCGACATCCTTGACGCCCAGTTCGCGCAGCATGGACCTGACGGAACTGCGGAAATCCGAGAAATCATCGACGATCAAAAAACGCTTTTGGTGATACGACAGCATCGAAGATTTCCAGGCAATTGAAGAAGAAGACCGTGACTGTTCGGGTTATCGGCCAGTAGTGGTGTTCCCTTGAGAAGTCATGCTGTTTAGTACGCGCTAAATATTTGGCCCGACTGGATTTGCCATCGGGTTGTGACGACGGACTATCCCATTTTCGCCATGCCACTTTTCTACGGACCAAACAAAACCCCTACCTGCATACGCAGATAGGGGTTTCGGAATTTAATCTTGACGATGACCTACTCTCACATGGGGAAACC